>JAYVQB010000527.1:0-14063 GCA_043757085.1 Verrucomicrobiota bacterium | reverse complement strand
CGTTCCCCCCAACATCAAAACCGCCGCTCCCGAAGCCTACACAAATCCAGCTTACGTCGCGCCAAAAGCCAAAGCCGCCGGACCGAAGAAAGTGAAATAGCCGAAGTAACTTTGACTCAGTTCTTTCAAGCTCGGAGTCATGGGTTGCATCCCCCCCGTTCGGTGTTCACGCTTCAGCATGATTTAATCGGAAGTTGAAGCACTAGCTTCGACAGCGTCCGGCGGGTCTCGAGACCCGCCGACCTCTGACGGGACAAAGTCCCATCTTCCATCCATGAGGTCATTCTCTCACGAGGCGGATTGATCACGGCGAAACACACAGAAATGTCGTATATAAATCGATGCGGGTGCAAACTGACGAAGTTGTTATCCAACCAACTTTTAGCTACAACAACTGCCAAGTTCATCCTGCCCAATGTCACCACGACGGATCATACACTGGCTCGTGATGGTCTTCCTCACATTTGTCATTCTAATGCAACCCCACGACACAACGCTAAATTCACCAACACTGGCAGCTAAAAAACGGATGCAGGCAACGGCTCGTATGGCATCTGTCGCGTCATCAACGCTTACCGCTCGCCGTCGCCTGATCCGAAACGTTAAGCCTTAATAAGCCACAAGCTGCAAGCCAAGCGCACCGCCTCGGATATCCCTAAATTTACTCCTCCTCAATTTAGATATTCAAACTGGCGACGGCCTCGGCGAGGCCTTCAGCGTTTTCTACCGACAGGACTTGGACGTCCTTCTGGATACGACCCATGAGTCCAGCAAGCACGCCACCGGGGCCTAGTTCGAGGAAGTGATTGTTTCCCTGGTCGAGCAGGAGTCTCATGGATTCCGACCAGCGCACGGAGCCGGTAACTTGCTTCTCCAAAGTCTCGCGAATCTCTGCGGCTTCGCACACGGCGTGCGCGGCGAAGTTGGAGATGACCGGGACGCGGGGCACGGCAAAGCTGGTTTGCGCGAGCACGGCGGCAAGTTTGTCCTGCGCGGATTTCATGAGGCGGCTGTGATAGGCTCCAGCAACGGTGAGTTCCACGGCTTTGCGGATGCCCTTGCCCTTAGCGCTGGCGACGGCTGCCTTGATGCCCTCGACGCTACCACTGAGAACGATCTGACCGGGCGCATTGAGATTGGCGACATCAACGTCACACTCGGCGGCGAGTTCGCGCACGGCGACTTCCTCTCCGCCGATCATCGCTGCCATGGAGCCTTTAGTATCCGTGCAGGCGTCTTCCATGAAGCTGCCGCGTTGAAAGACGAGCTTCAATCCGGTGGCGAAGTCATAGGTTCCGGCTGCGGCGTGCGCGGTGAATTCTCCAAGCGACAATCCGGCACACGCGGCGATGTCGAATGCGGGGGCTTGCTCTCTCAGCACGGCCAGCACCGCGAGACCATGAAGATAAAGCGCTGGCTGGCAGCGGGAAGTGCGGGTGAGTTCTTCAATGGGGCCATGGAACATCACCTCGCTGAGCTTGAACCCGAGGATTTCATCGGCCTGATCAAAGAGCTGTTTTGCGACGGGAAAGTTCTCGGCGAGATCCTTGCCCATGCCAACTTTTTGCGCGCCCTGACCGGAAAATAACAATACGACTTTTTTACTCATAATTCAGGCCAATTCCATAATCGCACGAGCGTTCTGTGCAACGCATTCTTCGAGCAACTCTGCCGCGCGTTTGATCGCCTCGACCACGCTCATGCCGGATGGCTTGACTTGGATCAGCAGATCGAATTTCATTTTTAGAGCATCGCTCTCATCGACCATGCCGCCGATGCCTATGACGCGCTTGCCAGCAGCGCGGGCCATGGCCGCGACTCCGGCGGGACCTTTTCCGTGAAGAGTCTGGGAATCGAGCTTCCCTTCCCCGGTGATGACGATGTCCGCGCCTCTGATGTGGTCTTGCAATCCTGTGATGTCGGCTACGAGATCAAAGCCGCATTCGAGTTTCGCCCCGCAGAAACTCATGAGGCCGAACCCTAGTCCGCCTGCTGCGCCCGCGCCGGGTTGGTCGCGATGATCACAGCCCAGATCGCGCTGCACGAGATCGGCGAGATGTTGCAGACGTGATTCAAAGAATGCCATATCCCGCACGCCTTTCTGCGGGCCATAGGTGCGGGTCGCGCCGTGTTCGCCGAGCAGCGGATTGGTGACATCACAGGCAACGACGATATCGCAGGGAACGCGATTCGTTCCATCGATGCGGCGCACCTTCTCGAGTTCATCAGGCAGTTCCGTAATTTCATGACCTGCATCATCCAAAAAACGGATACCCAAAGCTGCGGCCATACCGCTGCCTCCATCATTGGTCGCACTGCCGCCGATGCCGATGAGGATGCGATGTGCACCAATCTCCAGCGCGTGCCGCATCATCTCGCCAGTGCCGCGAGTGCTGGCCTTATGCGGATCAAGCGGCAAGTCAGAGATCATCGCTAAGCCTGATGCAGCACTCATCTCCATGATGGCCTCGCGCCGTCCGTCTCGCTGGATCATGCCGTAACGCGCGGTGACTGGACGGCCTTGGGCATCATGCGCGGGAGCTTCGCGCCATTCCCCGCCCAGCGCGGTGATGACAGCTTCCGTAAATCCTTCGCCGCCGTCAGCGATCGGACAAATCTCTATCACGCCCGGGTATCCACCCCGATGCAAGCCCCGCATCACAGCATCGGATGCCTGCTTCGCAGTGAGCGAGCCTTTGAATTTGTCGAGTGCTATTAAAATACGCATGGTGAAAGCAAGCCACCAGTAAGCTCTGCGCTTGGTATTGACAAGGAACGACGATACTCATGTCGTTGTAGGGTTTGATGCGGGCTAAAGTCCCGCGCTCCGTTATCTTCCTTAGGCGCACTCGCCAATGAAGCGTTTTACCAGCTTGTCATCGGGAACCTGGATGCGGCATTGCTCGAAGAGTTCACGCGCCTTTGGTTTGTCGCCGCTGCGGAATGCTTCAATGGCTATATCATAGACTTGCCACCACTCGGGTTCTTCAAGTCCTTCGCGGAGACCTTGGACAAAATAGATTTTAACTGCAATGGCCTTGCCTTTGACTTTCACAATATCGAGCGGTCGGCAGAGATAGGTGGAGCGAATATGATGTTGGATGTTTTCGCTGACGATGAGGTCGCATTCGTAGTCCTTGGTCAAGCCCTCGAGACGGGAGGTGAGATTCACGCTGTCGCCAATAACAGTCAGTTCCATACGTTCGTAGGGCGCGGCGGAGCCGATGTTCCCGACGACGACATCGCCCTGATGAACGCCGATGCCGATGCGCAGTTCGGGCATGTCGCGCTTGCGCCAGTCGGCATTCAGCTTAACCAGCGCTTCCCGCATAGCGAGGGCGCTGGTCACAGCCAGTTGGGCATCGCGCTTGAGTCCGTGGCCTTGATCGCTCGCGGGGGGCATGGAACCCCAGAGAGCCATGACAGCGTCGCCGATGAATTTGTCAATGCTGCCATGGTTGACGAACACGCGCTCGACCATGCCGCTGAGATATTCGTTGAGCTGGGCGACGAGTTCTTCAGGTTTCATACCCTCGGAAAGTGAAGTGAAGCCACGCACGTCAGAGAAAAGAATGGTCACACTGCGCTCCACGCCGCCGAGAGTTTGGAAGAGATTCTCGCGATCCTTCAACATGGCGGCGACGTGTTCCGGCGAGTGATAGCGCTGGATGAAATGGGTAAGTTTTCTTTTCTCGCGAAGCTGGCTCAGGAAGTTCCCGGTGAGACCGAGAAGTCCGCAGCCATTGAGGGCAAGACTGAGCGGGATGGGACTGGCTTCGAGATTAAGTTTATTGAAGAGGACGAAGCAACCATAGGCGGCACCGACAGTGAGTAACCACATGGCGAGTAGTGTGATGACAGGCTGACGGATGTAAGTGACCAGAAGCCAGGCAATCACGGCCCCCGCGATCAAGCTAAGCCAAAGCCACCATCTCGGAGCGTCGTATAAAAATGAGTTGGCTAGAAGCGCCGTCAGCGCATGGGCATGCAGACGCACCCCGGCAATCGAACCCACCGGAGTGAGCTGGAAGTCTTGCGATTCCTGTGCGGTGGCACCGATGAGAACGACTTTGTTTTTGAAGACAGAACCGTCGCCGAAATTAGACTTCCACAGGTCGGGCACAAAAATCTCATGCAGCGACAGCGCAGCATAACTGTCTTCCTCCGCGAAGCGGATTCGCTCCCACTCATGCACATCCGCGCTGGCGGAGACGTTTAGTTTTCTGGCAGCAGCGAGCGCGATGGATGGAATGGGTTTGTCATCGGGATCAGGCACGCCGCCTTCGACTTTCCAGCGTGTGGTCTGATAACGGGCATGGCGCACGATGCTGTCCCCTTCGATGGCCCAGTAATTCATATAACCCCAAGTGCCATCTTCGGGAATTTCCTGTCCGGTGATCGTGGAACTGGGATACTCCAGCTTCGAGACAGCGGAGGTGTCGAACCTAGCACCGATGATGACTTTTCCTGCGTGGCGTTTGAGGGCTTCGCTGAGCGCCCTGTCATCTTCTTCGGTGTTGGGCCCGATGAAGGCGAAGTCCAGGAAGACCATGCGCGCGCCTGCATCCATGAGGCGGTCAATGGTGTGCGCCCAAGAGCGTCGCGGCCAAGGGAACCGACTTTTCATTGACTGCAGGGCAGGCGAAGCCTCGATATCTTCAGGCCATGCAGAGGCGAGGCTGAGGCTTTTCTCATCCACGCCGAGAACCACGATGTCATCTCTCGCGGGAGTCTTGCGTCCCTGTCGGTGGAACTCATCGAATACTGACCGGTCGCGTTGCTGAAGCAGCGTGGCCGACCATGACCATTGATACAGAACAACGAGCAGCACGAGCGCAGCACCGATAAGCGGCAGCATCACACGCTGGCTGCCAGCAGATTGAGTTGGGGTATTTCGTTGGGCAGGCTGGCGCTTCACCTGCTTTGCATAAATGTGAATTCCTTCCGTGGCAAGCGCGGCAGACTGGACAGGTAGCGGTCTTTCTGTATTCTGTCCGACTGAGTCGCGCCTACTCCCAAGCATAATTCTATTATTCCGCATGAACGCCAAAATCCTCTGTCGTCTGACCATTCTCGCCATCTCGATTGTTGGCATGACCCAAACTGCAACAGGCCAGACCTTGATTGACCCCTCCCGTCTCTCGCAAGGCATCCGTCCCGACGTGGCGACACAGTCGATCCTGCGTGATAGTAATGGTCTGGTCAGAGGCACGCTGGCCGAGGAGAATGTATTCGCGCCGCATACGACCGGAGACGATGACATCGGCCTGCAGCTCATCCTGAAACGACAGGATCGTCAGGAGCCGTTCAGCGCTTCCATTGATAGCGCGGAATACTACACCGACAACGCCGCCAATTTAAACAAAGGCGCACAACAGGACTGGTTCTATGTCGGCGGCATCAACCTGGGCTATCAGCCTCGTATTGCCGGCACGCTCTATTTCGATACCTCCGTCAATCAGCACTGGTATCGCTACGACAAATTGAACCAGCTTGATTACGAAGACGGAACCGCAGCGGTGGGCTTTATCAAACTCATGCCCAAGTGGTGGAACACGATCTGGCACGCGCACTACTATTATGAACGCATTACCCAGGGGATCGACGACTCCGCGATCTATCAGACGCACAATCTACGAGTCGGTGTGCAGAAGACGGCATTCATTGACCGCCTGAACAGCATTAATCTCAGCCTGATGGCCAATCTCGCGTTCGATACCACACCGGCAACCCTCAAGCGCAACGAATACTCCGCGCTCACAGGCTGGAATTTCAAAATCACGCCCAAGACTGTGTTCACACTTTCCTACCGGGTGGCTTACTACGATTACTCAAATCTCGATGGTCGCGAGGACTGGTATCATAACTTCGGCGCGACAGTTGCCTATCGCCCTACCTCATGGTGCGAGTTGGTCGCGACTTATGGATACACGTTGAATCGCTCCAATCAGGAAGTCTTCAGCTATGACTCGCAGCTTGCCGGCCCGTCCGTCGGATTGAAAGTGAAATTCTAAAACAGCACCATCCCCGCCATGAAAACTGCATTTATTTCCCTGCTCCTTCTCACGCTGCTTCCCCTCGCCGCGTTGCCCGCCGCCAGCTACGACAAAGCGGAGATCACTCGAATCGAGAAAGACGTAAAAGTCCTTAAAGCCAACGCTGCCCCGCATTCCGCAACGGTCGGTGAACAGATCAACCCTGTCACTTCAATTGCCACCGGAGCTTCTTCACGCGCGGAACTTCGCTTCCCGGACAAATCCCTCACAAGACTCGGGGCCAATTCACGCTTCACTCTCCGGGGTGAGGGCCGGACGCTGGACCTCGACGGTGGTGTCATGCTCCTAGAGGTGCCGCAGAAAATTATTGGGGCCAAAGTCCGCACCGCTGCCGTCACCGCCGCCGTCACCGGGGGCACCATCATGATCGAGTATCTGCCCAACGGGTTCATCAAAATATTCTGCCTCGATGGTCATCTGGATGTGGTCAATAATTCCGACCCCTCCGATTTTCTCACCATCAACGCCGGCCAGTTCCTCTTGATGCCTGCGAACGCGAAAAAACTCCCGCGCCCAGCGGCTGAATTTGACATCAAACTCATGCTCAAAACCTCCAAGCTGGTCTCGCCCGACGAGAATACGCCGACCAACAAGGATATCGCCGGGGCCGTCAAAGATCAGATCAAGGAACTCAACAATGGCGACCTTATCAAAACCAACCTCATCATTCCCGGTCGTGGCACCTTGGTCTCCATTTCTAATAACACGGCGCTGAATCTCTTCGAGAATTTTACCATCAAAGACGACAGCCCGCCCGCCCCTCCCAAATCCGGCAGCGCCCCCAATCCACCCCATTCGCCCCATTCGCCCCCGCCATTCACTGGATTCATTCCTTTGATCGCTGACACCACCATTCTCAACGGAAATGGTCGCATCAAAACCGATCCTCAGGTGACGGCATATAATGTCGCCGCCGGAAAAATCATCACTTCCGAGGGTTTGATTTACAATGGCCTCAAAGAAAAACCGTTCCCATTTTTCGCCTTCGGCAGTCTTAATATAAGCGACCCCAGTCTTCAGCCTTGGCTGGACAAAAAGGGTGACTGGGCGGCTTACAAATTCGAGAACCTCATCATCAACGGCACGCCAGAATTCGTTTACGATAACAACATTCGCATTCTATTTATAAATGACAATATCCCTCCAACCCCTCAAATTGGTAACGTTATCCTTTCCGCGCTCAATAACATCATACTCGACGCCAATAATCCATTGGCCCAATCAATCGGTTTCCCCGCCGCGAGCACCAGCAATTCGCTCGACCTCGTAAATTCCATCGTGACCAATCTCCTACTCTATTCACAGGATGGCAGCGTCGAGCTCGCCAGTGGATTCAATATCAATTCTGATACCCAAGATGTCTCCATCGTCGCCGCTGGTTCCAGTTCCGATGTAACACTCCGAGGTGATGTGTTCATCAATAACGCAAACCTGCTCATCAGCGCAGGAAAGGATGTCTTCATCAACAGCTATGTTTACGGCAACGATGTGATTGTTCGTGCCCTGCGTGATGTAACCATCGATGGCAGCCAGCCAACCGATGGGCCAAAAGGTATCAATGCGCGCAAAGGCAATCTCCTTATCGCCGCCAAAGGCAATATCCACGTCACCAATTCCGCGCAATTGACCGCGCTCGCCAACTTGGACAAAGACGGTTTGGATGCCCTGCTCAGTCTGGAATCCACTACGGGCGACATCACTGTGGATACCAAATCCGTCATCAATGGCACCAATGTCGAAATTGCGGCCTTTAATGGAAACGTCAGCATTCTCGACAGCAATGTCACCGCGACTCATGCCCTGAAAGTGGGCGCATTCAAACCTGACGGCACACTTCTCATCAAAGGCAGCAATCTCACGGGAGGCCCCACCACTCCCAATGCCTCGGATCTCATCCGCCTCTACGCAGGAGGCAGCAACGGCACGGTTCTGTTCCAAGGCAATGTGACACTCGACAGCGACGAAGTTCAGATCGCCGGCAAAACTGTGCAAGTTGATTCCACCGGCAGCGTCACTGTAACCAAAGGCAACACCCACGTATTCTCAGACAATCACAACTATAACAAGACAGGCTTCGGCAATATCAACAGCACTTATCTCAAGCCATACAACTTTAACGATCCTATCAAGCCAGACTTCAAGACGGGTGGAAAATTGGGCCGAGGAGTCATTAATTGAAGAAAGTTGATTGAAATGGGCGGGGATCTACTTCTTCTCTCGCTCCAGCCCCACATCTTCCCACGATACTGGGTCTTCCACAGGCTCCAGATGCGTCAGCACTGTGAGTCGCGGCACTCGGGCGCGAATTTCTTTTTCGATTTGTTCCGCAAGGTCATGCCCTCGCGCCACCGTCCAGATGCCGGGCACCAGAAGATGCACGGACATGAACCGCCACGCTCCCGCACCCCGCGTGCGCAATGCATGATATTGCAACCCATCGGCTGCGTATTTGGATAACACCTCGCGGATGGCATCCATTTCTTCTGACGGCAGCGAGGTGTCCATCAAGCCCAGCATGGACTGTCGCATCAGTCTGATACCTGTGACGACGATGTGAACCGCAACCGCCAGACCCATCACGGGATCCAGCCAGTTCCATCCGGTCAACGACACCAGCCCGACCGCCGCCATCACCGCCACTGAGGTCCAGACATCAGCCATTAAATGATGACCGTCTGCCTCAAGGGCGATCGAATGCGATTTGTGCGCCACGCGGAAGAGAATTCGGGCGACCACTAGATTGATGGCAGATGCGATCCCCGCAATCCCCAGACCCAAGCCCACGGACTGCAGAGGCTGCGGGTGAATCAAATGCAAGCCGGATTCCAAGCCGATGCCGGCTGCTGCCAGCAGAATCAAAGCACCCTCCATTCCGCTTGCGAAATATTCCGCCTTGGTGTGGCCGTGGGCATGATCCTCATCGGCCGGTCGCATCGCCACCGTGATGGAGACCAACGCGATGATGGCAGCAGCCAGATTCACCAGCGACTCCAGCCCGTCCGACAGCAATCCCACCGACTCGGTCAGCCACCACGCCGCCATTTTTAACAAAAAAGTCGTCAACGCAGCGGCAATCGAGAGCCAGGCATAATTGGTGAGACGGGGATTTGTGGACATGAACTCTGGATTGGATCGGAAATCTCACTCCGAAAACCATTTCCCGCCAGCGATTTACCCTACAAACATGAATGGAATAGCCGAACAACACGAAAGAGAAACAAAAGGAATTGGTTACGCTGAATGTGGCGTTCACCCGAAAGGTGAGTCTTTTGTGCTACCAAATTAGCTTTCTTTTTTTCTTTTTTTTCGGCCATAGTCATCGCCGTTCCTAGATTTACTGATGTTCGACGCATAATAAAAGCTCGTGTTATCACTGACCCAAGTGTTGGGGGCTGCTAGCCCTCACTTTCGGCTAGCAGCCCCCAACACCAGAGAACCATTTTCCATCAGCAATTTGCCGCTGACAATCGTATGAAGTCTTGTGCAGAACATGCTACCAATGGTTGACTTTCCCCCATCATCGTCTTGCTTGTGAAATATTTCACAAGCTCCACCAGCCCATGAAACTCACACGCCCTCCCAAAGCTAATCCAGCCTTCCCTTTCGAGTTGGTGCGCCCGGAGCTTGATCGTATTGAGGCCATCATTCAGGAACAAGCCCATGCCTTTGATCCCGCCGTCGCGGGATATGTCTCCTACGTTTGCAACACATCGGGAAAACGCATCCGCCCCGCTCTCGCCGTTCTCGCGGGCGGTGCCACTGGTGGCGTGACCGAGGATCATCGACGCCTTTCCGTCATCCTTGAACTCATCCACATCGCATCCCTCGTTCACGACGACATCATGGACGGCGCACACATCCGGCGGGAGATGCCAACTGCCGCCGCCAAGTGGGGCAGTTCCCTCAGCGTGCTGCTCGGCGACAGCCTCTTTGCCTACGCCCTTGAGCAGGCGACCACCTTCGAAGAAGCCTCCGTGTGCCGTCGCATTGCCAAGGCCTCACGCGATGTATGCTCTGGCGAAATTCTTCAGACCCAGCGCCGCTTTGATTTCAGTCTCTCACTCCCGGACTATTTCCGCATCATCGAGATGAAAACCGCCGCGCTCTTCGCCGCTGCCAGCGGTCTGGGAGCCTTGCTCAACAAGCAACCCGAGAACGTCGTGGACGCCATGCACAGTTTCGGTTTAAAACTCGGCACCGCCTACCAGATTTATGACGACTGCCTCGATCTCGTCGGCGATGAAAAAGTCGTGGGCAAAACCCTCGGCACCGATCTCGCCAAGGGCAAGCTCACCCTGCCCATGCTCTATCTTCTGAGCAATGCCACCGAATCCCAGCGCACCAAAATCCAGCGCATGGTTTTGAAAGGCGAGCCAATGGACACCAGTATCCTCGCGGGCATCGCCGATTACGAAGGTGCCATCGAGCGCGCAGTCGGCACCGCCAAGACCATCCTCAATGAAGCCATCGCCTGCCTCGATGTGTTGGAGCCATCCAAACATCTCGAAGCCATGCAAGGCATCGGCACCTACCTCAATGACTTGCTAGACCGCTGCCGGGTTTGACATCGGGCTTCGATAAAGTCATCACGCACTCCAGATGCCGCGTCTGCGGAAAGAGATCAAACGGCTGCACTTTGCGCAGCGCGTAACCGGCCTCGATAAATTTCACCAGATCGCGCATCTGCGTGGCCGGGTTACATGAAACATAAACCACGCTGGCCGGCGCAAAGACAAAAAGCTGCCGCAGAAAATCCTCGCCACAACCTGCGCGCGGCGGATCCAGAATGACCGCCGTCTGTGCGGGCGCTAACTCGATGCCATCGAAGATTCGTTCCGCGCTTCCCGTGATAAAGCGGCAGTTGCCGATGCCGTTGATGGCGGCGTTATGCGCAGCTTTGGCCGTGGCACTGGCGGAAATCTCGATGCCGATGACTTCCTGAAAATGCTTGGCGCCGGTCAGCGCAAACAGGCCGCTGCCGCAATAGGCATCAATCAAAAAACTCGAGCCGGATGAAGTGGCCTCGCTGGCCACATGCTGCACGAACGCGGGCAGAATGAAGGGGTTGTTCTGGAAGAAATCGCCCGCTTGAAATTCAAAGCGGATGCCGTCCACCTCTTCAGATGCGATCTCATTGTGATCCGTCAGCACCTTGCCATCGGCGGCGCGCAGCAACACCGTTGCGCCCTTTTTGTATTGCGCGGCCTTGGCTCTGATTTCATCACGCAGCGTGGCCAGCCTCCCGTTGATTTCCGGCATGGCGATGTCGCATTGCGGCACATCTACCAGCCGATGCCTGCTGCCCGCCTGCAAGAAACCGATTTCGCCGACCTGACCATCACGCGGCACATCGAAGTGCGGCGTGATCTTTGAGCGATAGCCAAACTCGCGCGGCGAGGCGATAACCTCCTCCACCGGAAACTCAATGCGCGCCATGTGCTTGAGCAATTCCGCAAGCTGGCGACGCTTCCAAACAAGCTGCTCCGCGTAACGCAGATTCTGATATTGGCAGCCGCCGCATTTCCCGAAGATGGAACAGACCGGTTCCACGCGATGCTCCGAGGGCGTAACCACGCTGACAAAATCAGCCTCGCTGTAGTTCTTGTGATTGCGATGAACGCGCGCAATGACTCGCTCACCCGGCAAGGCAAAAGGCACCATCACGACCCATCCGTCCAAGCGCCCGAGTCCATGACCGAGATTGGTCAGTGTCTCAATGTCCAGCGTCAACTCCTGATGATAAGCGAATGGCTCGGCAACAAATCCTCTGGGCACCTTTCGCGTTGCTGGCTCACTCATCGATTTTAGTTTGAATGGAAACAGACTTCACAGAACCGTCCTTCGACCAGCCCTGGGGCGATTGCAAGATGCCGATCAGTTCTTTGCTCTCGGGTTTCTCAGCGTATTCGGAAATGACCAGTTTCATTTCAATCACTCCACCCGTTGGCTTCGCGAGGTCTTGATCCTTATCCGCGTTGATAAGTCCATCATCAGTGAAGAAGATGATTCCTTTGATGTTCGTCGCCTGCGCTTTGGCTTCAACGCTCTGGGCGATGAGCTTGAGTTCCACGATTCCATCCTTGCGCTTGGAACTGATCTTCCAGCCCGCAAGAGGTCGCGGCGTCGCCTTGCGTGCCTGCTCAAATTTCAAGTGCTGCGCCTCGTCCATGTGGGGAGCTTCGTCGCTCACGGGCAGTGTGATGGAGAGGTCTTTGAAGTCGGGATTGCACTCACGACCGCAACACATCCAGCCCGCCTTGCCCTGAAGCACAACCTTGGAGCCGGCCGGCAAATCCTTCGGCGGCGTGATCTTCACCGGCAGCAAGACGTCGCCTTCATAACCTTGGGCCTTGATCTGATACATCATCACCCGCTGCGGCTCCGGCCATTCAATCTCATCGGCCTTGAAGCCCGGCGGCAGTTGCCATTCGATACCCGTTGGCACCCCGACGATACCGGGGAACTTCCAGTAAGTGTGATAGCCCGGCGCGTGCTTGAGTTGCAGCCCCACATAAAACGGAGAGCCGGGTTTGATGGATGTGACTTCGCTGACAAGTGTAACGTCCAAAGGTTGCGCCCAAGCACTCCCAATGAGCACTGCTGCGATGAAACTGAAAACAAAAAACTGAAAACGAAATATTCTCATCAGTTCTAAAAATCAGCGTGACCCGGTGTCCGCGCAAAGGGAATCACATCGCGAATATTGTTCACGCCCGTGGCGAACATGAGGAATCTTTCAAAGCCCATGCCATAGCCGCTATGCGGCACGCTGCCATAGCGACGGAGATCGGAATACCAACGGTAGCTCTCCAAATTCAATCCGTGCGCACTCATCGCCGATTCCAACCTGTCGAGCCGCTCTTCCCGCTGGCTGCCGCCGATGATCTCGCCGATGCCCGGCACCAGCACATCCATCGCCGCGACCGTGCGACCATCATCGTTTTGCCTCATATAAAAAGGCTTCAGACTCTGCGGATAGTTGAAGACCGTGACGGGGCTTTTGAAATGTTCCTCGGCGAGGAACCGCTCATGCTCGGATTGGAGATTGTGCCCCCATTCGACAGGATGCTCGAACTTGCGCCCCGATTTGATGAGCAATTCCACCGCGTCCGTGTAGCTGACGCGCTGGAATGGTTTGTCCAGCGTCTGCTGGAGCCGCGCGATAAGTTCCTTGTCCACAAACTTGTTAAAGAAATCCAACTCCTCGCCACAAGTCTCGAACAAGGCGCGCAGCAAATATTTCACGTTGGTCTCTGCCAGCGTCATGTCCGCTTCCAGATCAAAGAACGCCATTTCCGGTTCGATCATCCAGAACTCTGCCGCGTGTCGCGTGGTATTTGAATTCTCCGCGCGGAACGTTGGCCCGAACGTGTAAATGCGCCCCAGCGCACAAGCGAAAACCTCGCCCTGCAACTGCCCGCTGACCGTCAGGAATGTCGGCTTGCCAAAAAAATCCGTCTCCGGCTTCGCCGCACTGCCCTGTGGAATCGTGGTCACGCGGAACATCTCCCCTGCCCCTTCGCAATCGCTCGCCGTGATGATTGGCGTGTGGATGCAATGGAAATCCTGCTCTTGAAAAAAGCGATGAATCGCAAAAGCCATCCGGCTGCGCACGCGAAAGACGCTGCCGAGCAAATTGGTGCGCGGACGCAAATGGGCAATCTCACGCAGGAACTCCGGCGTGTGACCCTTCTTTTGCAGCGGATAATTTACATCCGCCGTGCCAATGATTTCGACATCCTTCGCCAGTAGTTCAAAGGCTTGTTTCCCTCCGGGAGACGCCACCAGATCGCCACTGACCCGGATGCTCGAACCCGTGAGAATATCAGGATAAAGTGCCGCGCACGGCAATGAGTTGTCGGCCACGATTTGCAGACCGCGCAAACACGAACCGTCGCTCAACTCAATGAACGTGCAGCTTTTTGCATCACGCCGCGTGCGCACCCATCCTTGAACGGTCAGGTCGGATTGAGGGCTGGTCGAGGCCAAGATGTTGCGGATGATCGG
>JAYVQB010000526.1:0-3570 GCA_043757085.1 Verrucomicrobiota bacterium | reverse complement strand
GCCCCAGGTCATCAATGATGATGTGCATGAGCGCATGTGGTTTGATCCGGAGGTTCAGGTTCGCATCAAATGGCTGCGTTGGGGTGGCGGCATTCTCGCCGGACTGCTGCTCTTCACGATCGTCGCCGATAGGATGAAATGGTGGACGGGTTTCTCGCAATATTTTGCCAGGGTGACGGACAGGATATTGCGGACTACGGAGAGTTATCGATCCGCTTCCGATGCCAACAAAAATGAGCCGTTCAGTTTGCCAAAGGAGAAGATGGTCGCGAAAACAACGACACAGTCCAAAATGGTGCCAGTCAAGATAAACACTGACGGCTTGCAGTTTCCGTCCAGTGACTTGATGCCGCAAACCAGTCAGGCGGCCGCATTGAAAGCCGTGGAATTATTCCTGAAGGCGCCCGGATTGCAGGAAAGAGTCAGGTATGTCCGCCAGCAAGAATTGTGGGGGCCGAGAATGCGGGAGTATTATGCGCGCAATGGTGATGGTCCGGTGCGGTTCGATCGGGTGGAGGCAGCGGAAGGCGTGGCGCAGACAGAGTCGAATTTTACTTTCTCAGTGGTGATGCAGGATGGTCAGAGGCGCAGCATTGAAGTCGGCAAATCAAATACGGGCGACTTCCTAGTGGACTGGGCCAGCTTTGTCCTCTACAGCGAAATGGACTGGGACAAGTTTCGCAGCCGTCGGCCATTGGAACCGGTGACTTTCCGGGTGCTGGCCATGCCGTCGGATTACTTCAAGAACGGATTTAGTGACTCTAAGAATCTGGTCTGCCTGAAGCTGGCCAATCCGCTCAACTCCGCCAAGCCTCCGCTCTACGCCTATGCCGACCGGAACAGCACCATTGGCCGCTCGCTGGCCTTTATTATGCAGTCTTATTCGGGCAAAGCCGTTCCGCTGATCCTGAGATTGAAATATCCCTCCCAGTCAGGCGCGGAAAACCAGGTGCTCATCGGCGAGTTCGTCGGTGAAGGCTGGGTGGCCAGATCGTGGTGAGATAGTCGCCGCTCAAGCCGTGCGAGTCAGAGTCATGATGATTTCCAATCCTCCGCCTTCGCGATTGCGCGCAGTGACTGTTCCGCGACAGGCCAGCACACAAGTCTTTACGATGGCCAGCCCCAGTCCTGCGCCTCCGGTATCTCGCTCGCGTGAAGTGTCGGGTCTGAAAAAAGCCTCGAAGATTTGCGGCAATTCGGATGCTGGAACGCCCGGCCCCCGGTCGGCGATTCGGAGTTCAATTCTTTCGCCTTGAACATGGGCCGCGATGGAGATGGGGCCATCGGCGCCGGCATAGCGAACGGAGTTGCGCAACACGTTCGCGATGGCCCGACAGAGGAGCTTGCCGTCGCCAAGCACCTGAATATGAGCGGGCAGATCGACTTGAAGTTTCTCCGTATCTAGCGACTCGCGCTTGATGACCTGTTGCACGATTTCATTTAGCTTAATCGAGTCCAAGGGCGCATCCGGGTCGCGCAATTCGGCCTTGGAGAAAGATAGCAAATCGTTGACCAGCTCCCGCATTTCCCGCACTTCCTCCTGCACGTCCGCGAGATAATCTTCCACACCCGCCGGGGCGCGTTGCCTGATCACGCCCATGGCCATTTCCATGCGCGCCAGCGGTGAACACAACTCATGGGCGATGTCGCCCAGAAAGCGACGTTGTCCGGTGACAAAGCCTGCGAGCCGCTGCGCCATGCTGTTGATCGCAGATGCGAGGCGGCCTAGTTCGTCGTGCCGTTGCTCACGCAGTTGCACGTCGAAATTACCCTCGGCGATGTTCTCGGTGGCCTTGGTCATGCGCGAGATGGTTTTGGTGAGATTGCGCACCAGAGGAATCCAGAACAGAACGGAGAAGACCAGCATCGTGGAAGCGGCGGCAATCAATGGCCAGGGATTGAAGAGCAGTCCGCTCTGGCTCAGTGAAGTGGTCATGCCAATCAAACTCATCGGCTCCCACACGCCGGGAATTCGTGAATTGAACCGCGCACGCACCAGCAGCCAATGCCGCGTCGGCGACGATGAATCCATCAGCCGGATGCGCAATTCTTCCGCAGGTTCTGGCCCGCGAGGATCGGGTCTTTTATAGCCGGGATCATCGAATGGCGCATCGTCCGGCGGCGGTCCGGGTTCGCGACGGGGCGGAGGATGAAGCTGGTTCTGTCTAGGGTCGTGCTCCGACAGAATGGTTTTCACTTCCGCTGGCAGCTCCATTTTTTCTCCGGCGACCTGCACACCGCGATTTTCCCAGAGGGCAAGTTTCAGTTGATAGGCATTGCTGAATCGTGCCAGAATTTTATTCCATTCATCAGGCGTGCTCGCATCCAGTTCTCCTTTGAGAATCGTGGTCATGGCTTTGACGCGTGATCTTGACTCTTCCGTCAGAAGCCAGTCAGAGCCGGCTCCGAACTGGCGCAAGACAAAGACCCAGGCGATGATGCCGATGGCGAGCAGGTTGAGGAAAAACCAGCCGAGGATTTTTACATAAAGCGAAAGGCGCGGTTTCATCATGCGGCGGGATTGATAAGCATGTATCCCGCCGAACGAAGCGTGCGGATGAAGCGCGGATTCTTCGAATCGTCGCCGAGCTTTTTGCGCAACGCAGAAATGTGGACATCCACGCTGCGGTCAAAGACTTCGTATTCGCGATCCCGGATTTGATCGAGCAACTGCTCGCGTGTTTTCACTCGGCCCTTGGCGGAGGCCAGCGTCCAGAGCAAGTTAAACTCCACCGGCGTCAGCACCAGCGGCTTGTCGCCGAGAACGGCACTGCGCGTATCCGCGTTCACATGCAGATCGCCGACCATGATGATTTTTTCGGCATCATGCATTTCCACCGCCTTGCGGCTGGCACGTCGCGTCACAGCGCGCAGTCGTGCCAGCAGTTCGCGCGATGAAAAAGTCTTTGGCAGATAATCATCCGCGCCAATCTCCAATCCCACGATGCGGTCGGCCTCGTCACCGCGCGCAGTGAGCATGAGCACGGGCACGTCGGATGTTTTGCGGATTTGTTTCAGTGCCTCGAATCCGTTCATGCCGGGCAGCATGAGATCAAGGATCACGGCGTGCCAGTCTTCCTCGACCGCCAGGGCTGCACCTTCCGTCCCGGTGTGAACCGCACGCACGGCATAGCCCAGTGGCTCCAGATAATCGGTGATGAGGCGGCACAGCTTGCGGTCGTCATCAATGACCAGCACGCGCTGCCCGCTTTCAGAGGATGGTGATGGACTTGTCATCATGTGATTTTGCTTCGCCGTGAAGAACTTCGCTTTGATCTGAAATTTTATCCGCAGGATTTACGCATTCTTAACAATTTTCATCCCAGATGAAAATGAAGTCTTTACACAGGCGACCTTGATTGTCGCCATGAACCGTCTCCTCGCCCTACTGCTGCCACTAGCCATCGTCTCCACGGGTGCTGTCAAATCCAGCGCTCCGTCCGTTCGCAATCCTGAAGAACTCGCCAAGTTCTGGAGCGATTCCGTGACTTCGCAGTCCGCCAAAAATTATGATGACGCCATCAAGCAAACCGTCAGCTTTCAGCAAGGCGGTGGCGACAAATATCTCAG
>JAYVQB010000525.1:0-3573 GCA_043757085.1 Verrucomicrobiota bacterium | reverse complement strand
GACTCATCCGCGAAGGTGCGGCCGATGTCGTCATCGCGGGCGCATCCGAGTCACCGCTAGCGCCGCTGACCTTCGCTGCGTTCGATCATATTCACACCATGAGTCGCTGGCTGGGGGAGCCGACTTCGCGAGCCTGCCGACCGTTTGATTCCGCACGCGATGGATTTGTCATGGGTGAGGGCGCAGCCTGTTTCGTTGTCGAAAGTTACGAGCACGCCGCGAAACGCAACGCTCGCATCTATGCTGAAATCACAGGCTTCAGTCTCGTGAGCGAAGCCCATCACATGACCATCCCGCGACCTGATGGCGAGCCATTGCGCCGCGCCATGCAAATGGCGCTCGATGACTCCAAGCTCAACAAGAGCGACATCAGCTACATCAACGCCCACGCCAGCAGCACGCCTCAGAATGACGCCAACGAAGCCGCGCAGATTGCCGCTTTTTTTGGAAACGATGCTCCGCCAGTTTCCGGGACCAAGCCCTTCACCGGCCACGCTCTCGGTGCCGCCGGCGCGATGGAATGCGCCATCTGTCTTCTTGCGCTGGAGCACCAATGGTTGCCACCCACATTGAATTTTGCGCAAACTGATTGCGCACCATCACTTGATTACATTCCGAATCACGGACGCTCACAGAAGCTGAGCGCGATTCTCAACAATTCCTTCGGCTTCGGCGGCGTGGACTCGTGTTTGGTGTTAAAGACGGGCTGATCCTTAGTGCTTGGCCTCGTCAGACTTTTTCTCGCCGTGAGTGTCGGTCTTGCCGTGCTCTCCCGCGGCTTTATCGCCGTGCTCGCCATCCTTGAACAACTTCTCGGTCTCGCCTTCCCACTTGTGCTGTTCACAAGCGGTGGTGAGGATCATGGCTGCGGCAAAGAGGAGGGCGGCGATACGAGTCTTCATGTTTAGGTTTGATACGTGTGGAGAGTAGCCAGACTGCGTTCAATAGCAAGAGTGAGCCGTGATTTCACCCTTCTCGTTCTCGAACCCGTTATCGAGCACGAGTAGGAGAACGAGGACGAGGACGATCAATTAGAATTCCCCTCGGAAAACGCAACGGGCAGAGGGGGTTTCGTGAATGACGATCTCGCAGAGTCCGGGCAATTGCGGGGCGAGTTTGCGCCAGAACCACGCGGCCATGTTTTCGATGGTGGGGTTTTCCAAGCCTTCGATTTCGTTCAGATAAGAATGATCGAGGCGTTCCATGAGCGGTTGCATGGCGCGACTGATTTCCGCATGATCGTAGAGCCAGCCGATCTTCTCATCGACCACGCCCTCGACGCTGATCTCCATCTTAAAGCTATGACCGTGCATGCGCTTGCACTTGTGGTTGCCGGGCAGCGTGGGGAGGGTTTGGGCGGCTTCAAAGCGGAAGTCCTTGGTGATGCGGCATTTCATGTTGATTCTTGGTTTTCTACTTTCAGTTTTCAGTTTTTTCATGCGGTGGTTCGGCAGGCAGGAGGCTCAGGCGCAATTGCAGAATGATGCTGTCGAATAAAGCGCTGTCGGGAAAAAAATTCGCATCCAGCGGGCCGAAACTGTGGCCGATGGCGATCCCGGATTCGGGTTTGCGTGGGAATCCATTCTCCATCGGCGCATAGCCGCGCAGTTCTTTTTGCAAGCCGGTGGCACTGAGCGCCAGCGTTCCGTCAAGACCCATCAAGGCCCGCAAGGTGATGCGACCGGCAGGCAAAATTTCATCACTCTTCAATGTGGCGCTGAGGCCATCGTAATTCACTGTGATGGCCGGATGGCCGCCGACAAAATGAATCGCCCAGCCGAGCTTGGTATCGCCGTGACCGAATAAGGTGGCGTCGCCATCAGTCGCGGGATTGAAATTGAACTCGGCCTCGATGTCCAGATTGCGCGCGGTGATGTCCGGCGATTCGGCTGCGCTGAAACTGTCTCCGGCGGCGAACCAGAATGTCTTGCTGCCATCTGCGGCAGCATCCGTTTTCACTTCGGTCATCGGGCGATAGGCACTGCGCCATTGCTTGGGAATGCTTTCTTGCAGCTCTGAAATGACCATGGCGGAGCTCTCGGCCTTGTCTTTGCCGAGAAGAAGATTGATCCGTTCTTGGGGGTCGTTGCTGTGGTCGTATAAGTCCCGGCTTCCATCTGCGTGACGAATGAAGCGCCAGCGAATGTTGGACACAGCATAGCTGGCCAGATCATCACCACCTTGCGATGAAACTACAGGACTGGTGCGAACGCCGGAAGGATTCTTGAGCAGCGGCAGCAGCGACTCCCCTTCCAGATGCGGCGGCTTCACAGCACCTGTAAGATCACAAAGCGTCGGATACAAATCAACCAGCCCGACTGGTTGGGCCGACTGGGTTCCTGCTTGGGTAATGCCGGGCGCACTGATGATGAGAGGAACTCGGGTGCCTCCGGTCAAGAGTCCATTTTTCGCAGACAACTGGCTCTCCAAGCTCCAACCGTGATCGGCAGTCAGGCAGATGATGGTCTTGTTTTTATGCGGGCTGCGCTCAAGGGCGTCCAACACGCGCCCGACCATTTCATCGGCGAAGGTCATGTTGGCGAGGTAGGACTGCACAACTTGCTGCAGAAGTTTTTTATCGCCGTTGATCAGCGGCTTAAAATGCTCCGACGTGTCTTTGGTAACATCAGATTTCAATTCCGGGATCACGATCTGCTCCAGCGGAAACATGTCGAAATATTTCTTTGGCGCATACCACGGCGGATGCGGATGATAGAAACCCACCGCAAGGAAAAACGGACGATCAAGTTTGCGTTCAAGGAACTGTGCAGCCCAGGCAGCCACCTTGGCATCATCCATCTCGTCTTCGCTTATATCAATCGCGCCCCAGTCCAACTGCCCAGATTTCAGCCCGTTGAAATTCTGCCCGGCGCGAACCGGCATGTCGGGTATCTGCACACCCGGACCGGGAAGTCGCTCACGCCAGGCATGATCGAGTTCAAAGCCGCGACGTCCACCTTGCCACCCCACCAGCTTTCCTTCGGGGCCGCCGTGACTGGCGTGGAAAATTTTTCCTGCTGCAGCGGTGAACCACCCACTGCTATGGAAATGCTCAGGGATCGTCGGCTTTCCAATGAGTTGGACGGAATGCCTCCAGTCCTGTTCATCGCTCCAAACGCCGCTGTCCCATGGATTCACTCCCGTGAGCAGAGCGGTGCGCGAGGCATTGCTCAGGGGGCTGGCGCAATGAGCGTTGGTAAAGCTCATGCCAGACTGCGCCAGACGGTCGATGTTCGGCGTGCGCGCCAGCGGATGACCGCCGAGCCAGCCGCACCAGTCATTCAAACTATCGACCACAATGAAAAAAACATTTGGCCCCTTAGCCGCGCGTGGCTCTTCATGATTTACCGGAACTGCCCGTGGTATCACTGCGGGTTCAAGAGACTTCGGCACTCCATGTTTTTTCGTGGCTGCGGACAAGTCCCTAGGCAGCAACACTATTATGACTGTAGCAAATGCCAGCAATATGAAACGTGAAATCGGAATACCTGCCTGCATGTTTTTTTCACTCTAAAGAGAATGTCTGCAACGACAATGATTTCACACTGGCAAAGTTAAATCGAGACGACAAGA
>JAYVQB010000524.1:0-14181 GCA_043757085.1 Verrucomicrobiota bacterium | reverse complement strand
CTGGCATCTTAGGCTTGGCTGATGAATTTCACTTTGCCAGCAAGGCCCTCACGGGTGATGGCGAAATCAAGGCGCGGGTGACTAGTTTGGTAAACGGCAATGCATGGTCGAAGGCAGGCGTGATGATCCGGGAGGACCTGACTGCTGGCGCGCGCTTTGGACTGGTCTGTGTTACACCGGGCTATGGATTGGTTGGTAACTTCCGCTCCAGCGTTGGCGGCCTGCGCGATTACGCCGGAGGACCGGCTTTGAACGCTGCGCCCAATAACTGGGTGCGTATCGTGCGCGCCGGAAACTCGATTACCGGTTATACATCGGCAAACGGAACGGCCTGGACTTTTTTGTTTAATACGACGCTGCCGAATCTCGCCAGCACCGTCCGCTTTGGCCTGGCGGTAACGGCGACCGATAACACCAGTCTTGCCACCGCCACATTTGATAATGTGCTGATCACAGGAGGTGCATCGGCCAGCCAGCCTGCGGCGATTACCCTTGTCTCCACGGTTGGGGCGCAAGTTCAGCTTTCAACTTATCCTTCAAGTTGGAATCAGTGGCAAAACACTTACCTCAGCTCCACGCCGAGAGTTGGTCTTATGAACTACGCCCTTGGACAGGATCCGCGTGGCATCATGGGAATGACCGGGCTGCGGCTCGTGAAAAGTCAGGACGGACATTTTGGCGCGCAGTTCAAGCACCGCGCTGATATTTCTGATGTGACGTATGGTATTGAAAACAGCACTGACTTAAATCAATGGACTCCGGTGAATGCTTCGCCGGTTGTGACCGACGGAACAGACGGCACTCGCACCGATACTTATCCCGCGCTTGATGCCTTGCTCGGCGGCGCAGATGCCACCGTCTTCATCAGATTACGCGTCACACATAACGCGAGCGGACTCAGCGGGACGGGATATCCCTTGTCTCTCCAGCGTCTTTCATTTGCCGCGGGCAGCCAGACTTTTGGCTACGCCAATGTCAAATCACCCGTCTTCGCCAGTCGCTATGCTGACATGCCCTTGATCACAACACCGAACTGCTATATCGAAGTGTGTGACGGCCCTTATGTCGGGCATCGTTTTGACATCGGCAGTGATGGACGCGTGAATGCGGCGTCGTTGCGCAACACGGCCTCGAGTTTGACGACTCTCTCGAACGCACAGGTTGTAGTCCGTCCGCATGTGACGCTCGATGACGCGCTCGACAAGTCACGGCTCATCAGCGGAATCAGTTCCACTCAGGCGGACAAGGCCAGCTTTTATGTCGGCAACACTTATGTGAGCTACTGGCTCTACAATGCCACACCCGCTGATTCATCGAAGGCCATTTGGGTCAAGGCTGACGATACCAGCCTGTTCAATGCCGGCAGTCGCGTCGTCGCGCCGGGAGAGGGGATGTTCGTTAAATCCAACCGAAACACTTCCATGATAATCGGCGACCATGTGCGCGCGAACTCCTTTGTCCAGGTGCTACGCCCAGGACAAAATCTTCTTGCTCAGCCGTTCCCCCTGAAAGGAAGCCCGGCAGACAGCGGCTTTAATACTACCAACGGTCTCGTTGCATCCAATCAGGCCACGAACGCGGATCAGTTGCTTATCTGGAACGGGGATGAAACCGGGGGACAGGGGACATTCAGCACACTTTGGTATGCTCAGTTGGCGACATCAGCGCATTGGGTAAGTGCGAATGATACCTCGCTGGCCGATCAATCAAATGCACCTTTATTCCAAGCGCATCGCGCAGTTTTCCTTAATCGAGTCGGCAGCGCCACAACCACGGTTCTAATCCCAGTTCGATAGGAAAGCCCTCCATTGTCGCAGACAATGTAACTCGCTTGCGGCGATTGGGATTTTTCGTCACAACGATCAGTCGAGGTATTCTGCGACCACCTTCCATGAGCCTTCGATTTGTCGCATTTGCAGCATAATGAAAGCGCCTTTTTTGGGTGGGACAGCCTTTATAAGAACATCCCCGTCCACGATGGTGAATTGCAGCTTCAACTCCGGCGGCACCGCGAAAGCGCCCGGGGTAGTTTGCAATACGTTGAATTCCAAAGACTCCATCAGCGCGGCAATCTTCTCGGCAGTAGGGGATGGTCGTGCTTCGGCAGCCTTAATTAATAGATGGAAACATTCGTTACACCAACATGATCCGTGATTAAGGAAATTGTCGCGGGCTATGACTCTGCTCTGGTGTCGTTACTTCAGCGAATGATACAAATGTTCCAGCGCCATGAGCGTGTATCCGGTGACGAGGACGGGGTCGCCTTCCATCCAGCGGGCGGCCTTGTCGTTTTTCCATGAGCCATCGCTCGACTGGGTGTTGAGCAGCTTGCGGGAGAGTTCATCGCGCCAGTTGATGGTTTTGCCGTCCTTGGTTTTCAGTTCATCGAGACCGGCGGCGGTCATGGCTTTGGCCATGGTGTGGTAGTAATAATACTGACCTTCCGCGCCCATGCCGGGGTTTTCGTCGAGCGTGTAATTTTCTCCAAGCCACTTGATGGCGGCTTGCACGCGTGGGTCTTCGGGAGTGAGTCCGGCGTAGATGAAGCTCATCATGCCAGCGTAGCTGATGCTTCCGTAGCTACGCATCGCGGTGCGTCCGTCGGGAAGCTTGTCGGTGCCGGCTTTGCTGCTGCCGGGTTCATAGACAAATCCGCCAGCGTTCTTGGGGTCGCCGCTGGCCCATTTCTGGTCGTTGGATTCGGGGCGGTTCTGGCAGCGCTCGATGAACTTGATGGCGGCGTTCCAGTCGAGGTCGTCTTTCTTGTCGATGGGATTGCCGCTGTCTTCGAAGAGCTTCTTGGAAAAGTGCAGGGCCTCGATGGCGAAGTGCGTGTTCGATAGATCGGCGTGTGCGGGGGAATCGGGCTTGGCAGTGCCGTAGCCGATGCCGCCGTTGAAGGGATTGTTAGGTTCGCCTTCCTTGGTAAAGTCGTTCTGCTGGCCGACGACGAATTTCCGCGCCTTGCGAATGGTCTGTTCGTATTCGGGCAGGGGATTCATGACGAAGGCCATGAGCGCAAGGGAAGTATTATAGTTGGCACGACCTTTGGCATAGATACCGCCATCGGGCTTGACGTTCTTTAAGAGGAAGTCGTAGCCGCGTTTCGCTTCCGCTGAGATGGGGTCGGTGGGTTTGCGCGTGGGATCGCCCATGATGGCGGTGAGGGCTAGGCCGGTGACAGCGGGTTCATCGGGCGTGCTCCAGGCCCCGGTATCCTTGTTTTGCTGGGACTTCAAAAATGTGATCCCACGCGAGATAGCCAGTTCGATTTCTTGCTTGAGCGACGCATTGCGGTCGGGCAGGGTGGTCTGCGCGTGCAGCAGGCTGACGGCAAAGGTGGCAGTGAGGATGGGCGCGAGTTTCATAGGTTATTTCTTCAAGGGTTCGATGTGAGGTGTGATGACCAATGTGACTGGAGTGTCAACGGGCGGGATGACCTTGGTGTGCGCGTCCCAGTTTTGATCGTTTCCGATCAAATTAGCGGGACAGCCGATCATACCGACGAGATCAAAATGGACAGAGATGAACGATCCATCAAGCTCGGCGGAAAAGATGCCGTCACCGAGGTCGGAGCCGCTGAAAATCCAGTAGGGGATATCAAGTGCTTTTTTCGTGCTCACGTCGTGAATCCAGTCGCCCAGCGCGGCGGACTGTGCCTTGCCATCCTTGTCCTTCCATTCGAGTTTAAGCACCAGACGATTCGCGCCTTTCTTAGCCATGGGTTTGGCGGCCATGGCATTAAGTTCAGGTCCGGGTTTAAAAAGAGTTTTGATGATCTCGCCAGCATGGGGTTCGTAGCGGCAGAGTAGCAGGGACACTTGGAGATCGAAGGGCTTGGCCTTGGTTTTCAAGAGGCTTTCGTGAGTCTTTCCGGTTTCTGATACGAGGGCGTATTCAATGGCGCCCTCGTCCATGTTCACGCTGCAAGGGACACGCACCTCCCTGGTCTCACTATTGAACAGGATGCCGCCCAGGTCGTAGGTCACGTCCCCGGTTTTTTTAATGGCAGATTTCTCAGGCGGCTTGCCGGTAGGGGGATTACGCGGAGGCGGGCCGCCGGATTCTTGGGCGGAGAGCAAACCACAGGTGAAAGTCGCCAGCAGGATACAGGCGTATCGAAAGTTATTCATCTTGGAGCGTAGTTTCGCCGTATTCGGAATCGGGGCAAGTGTCTTTGCAGGACTCCACTTGGCAACATCAGGTTGCGCACCCTCCAGTTCGGGGTTGTAATGCGCCCGAATGAGTGAGCCTGCCAGCCCGTCCCCGAATGAAGTCATCACCTGCCACGTCACCCGGTGGTTCTTCCAGCGCATGGGCATTCTCGCCGTCATGATGGTGGGGATGGGGCTGTATTTTTGTTACGACGGGAAGTTCGGCTACCGCAAGGATAACGAAAAGGCCGATAAAAAAGAATGGTTCGAGACCACATTCATCAAGTCATTCGACGAAGCCAAGACTGCCGGAAAGCTGGAGGAGTGGAAGGCCAAGGCGGCGGAGCAAAAGCTGCCCACTGGCGAGAATGGAGAGCCGCCGAAGTGGGCCACATACGCCGCCGTGCAGGGTTGGCCGGAGAATGTGAAGAAACACAGCGAGGAGGAAATCGCGCAGCAATTCTGGTGGGGCGGGGCCATGCTGGTGATAGCCCTTTTCGTGGGTCTGAAGGTGCTGCTCGATTTCAACAAGAAGCTTATCGGCCACCCGGAACACATGATCATGCCAGGCGGGGCCGAGGTGCGGTTCGCCGATGTCTTCAAGGTGGACAAGCGCAAATGGCTTGTCAAAGGCCTGGCCTACGTCTTCTATCGCAGTGACGATTCGGAGCATCGCGCGGTGGTGGATGACCTCAAATACGGCGATGCTGACAAGGTGCTCGACCGGCTGATTGCGAACTTCAAGGGCGAGCTGATTGAGAAGGCTCCCGATGAGGATGAAACCCCGGATCAGCCGGTTCAGGAGCCGCAGAAGTGAGCGGCTCCTTACCATCCGCAAGCGGATTCTGGCCGGGCCATGATGAAAAATCGCATTTTCCTAGTTGCGAAATTGGTCGCCTCTATTAATGCTCCCGCCCAACAACCGCAACCCCAACAAACACCCTTTATGGCAGACTCCAACATTGCAGACAAAGTCCGTGACATCATCGTCCAACAGCTCGGCGTGAATCCTGAACAGGTCACCCCGGAAGCGAAATTCATCGAAGACCTCGGCGCAGATTCTCTCGACACCGTGGAACTCGTGATGGCCTTCGAAGAAGAATTCGGTATCGACGTGCCTGATGAAGAAGCTGAAAAGCTCCAGTCCGTCGGCGACGTCATCCGTTATGTCGAAGAGAACGCCGAGTAATTACGGCATTCATCATCACATCACTTTGAAAAGGCGCGGAGCGATCCGCGCCTTTTTCATGCCGCCGTTTCTTCCACGAGCTTCTGGAAGAGCTTCCAGTAGTTCGCGTAATCGGGATACGCCGGGTCTGGCTCCGGCGTCGGGAGATAGCGCCAGTGTTTATACATCCACATCCAGGCCTCCGGGGTTTCGCGAATGCGTTTCTCACAAAGTTCCCACACCGCCCGCGCCATGCTGATGGGGGAGTCGAAATCATCCGGCTCCAGCGCCTTCTCCGCATTCACGCGATACCCGTCGTCGCCGAGTGGCGTGGCGATGCAGACGATGATCGGCAGACCGAGGCGCTTGGCAATGTGCGTGTGCAACGTGGTCACGGAAGTCAGCAGTCCGAAATAGCGCACCGCCGCTGCCATCTTGCCGGGCTTGATATTGAGATCGGTCAGCATCGCTGCGCTGCCCTGATGGGAAAGATTCTTGATCAGCCGAAGCATCGCCCCGGTTTGCGGAATCAATCTGTGACCAGTCATGCTGCGGAGTTGCGCGAAAATGCCAGTGAGCGCAGGATTTTTGAACTCCTGCGCCACCACCAGAAAGCTGAAATCACGGAAGCCCCAGGCATTGCTCAGCACTTCAAAATTTCCAAAGTGCGGCGTCACCAGCAGGGCACCGCGCTTCCGCGCTAGTTCTTCCACGGATGGATCCTCAAAGCGGAAGTGCATGATCTCGTGATAGTTCTCCCGCGTGAGCCGCACGGACCAGAACAGTTCCAAGAACGTGCGCGCGAAAGTTTGATAAGACTCCAGCGCGATGCGCCGGATTTGCTCCGGCGTGATGCCCTCACGCGCGAAGGCCACCCGGAGATTTTCGTGCGCCGTGTGCCGCCCGCGCCAGTCACAAAAATAAGCCGCAGCACCCGTGGCTCGCGCCAGCAGCATGATGGCCCGTCGCGGCAGTTTGGGCAGGAACCAAGTCCCAAAGCGCACGATAGCAGTTTCAAGGGCGTGGCGAATCTTCTTCACGATGATATTTGTTACTCAGGGAAATGTGTTTACTGTGCCTCATGGCCGACGACCTCATCTCTATCCTCAAGAAGCTGCTGAATCAACCCACGGCACCATTTCATGAATATCATGTTCGCGGTGCCATTGAGCAGATTCTGCTCGATGTGCCGCATGTGGAATTGAACACCGACGCCTTTGGCAACCTCATTGTCACCTATCGCAAGGGTAAACGCATCAGCAAACCTGAATGGGTTCTTGGCGCGCACATGGATCATCCCGCGTTCGTCAAATCGCCCGGCAAGAGCGGCGAGTGGGAATTCATCGGCGGCGTGCCCAAGGCTCTGGTCGAGGCTAATGCCTCGCTGAAACGGAAGCAGCCATCGGGTGAGTTTGCCCCGTGGAATTTCGAAGTGAACATCGAAGACGGCAAAATTGAAGCGCCCGCCTGTGACGATCTCGTTGGCTGCGCCATCATTGTCGGCGTGTTCAAGGAACTCTCCCGGCTCGGCATCGACGCCACCGTTCACGCTGCATTCACCCGCGCGGAAGAAGTTGGATTCCTCGGTGCCTGGCATTTGGGCAAGCATTGGCCCTTCAGCAAGGACGCCGTCTTTCTCTCCGTCGAAACCAGTCGCCCGGTCAATGGCGCAGAAATGGGCGATGGACCCATTGTTCGTGTCGGCGACAAGCTTTCCGTCTTCGACAATCAGCTAACAGGCATGCTCATGCGCACCTCATTGGAGCAGGGCATCCGCGTGCAGCGCTGCCTGTTGGATGCGGGAGCTTGTGAAGCCAGCGCGCTTCAAGCCTGCGGCATTCGCAGCGCGGGCATAAGTATCCCTCTCGGCAATTATCACAACATCGGCGAGGATGACAACATCTCGGCGGAATACGTCATGCTCGATGATGTGAAGGCGATGCAGAAATTCCTCGTCGCCCTTGTTGCCACCGAGCACGACGGCTTGGGCGAGCGCACCATTGAGGAGCGCGTGACCCTTCGCATGAAGGAATACAAAAAACACCTCGACGCTGGCACCGCGAAGTTTGAAGAACTCGCGTCTTAAACGCCGAGCCACATTCGCAACACAGCCAACGTCACCGTGGTCGTCAGCAGACTGAACAGGGTGCTGTAATAAACAGCCGATGTGGCGAAGGAAACATCCCCGCCAAATTCATGGGCGAGCAACGCGGTGTTCACCGCCGTGGGTGCACTCGCTGCCAGGATCAGCGAAGCGCAGACCAGTGGAGCAAAACCAAAGGCCGTCGCCACCATCGCCGCGAGCACAGGACCGAGCACCAGCCGGATGCCAATGGCCGACCACAATGGCGCGCGAAACGAAGCGGGCTTCGTCTGCGACATCTGCACACCCAACGTCACCAGTGCGAAGCCGATGAGTCCGGCGGAGAGCAGTTCCAGTGGTTGCCATATCCACGTCACGTTCTTCACGGGCAAAGCCAGTCCGCGACACAACAGTCCCGCTGCGACGGCGTAGAGTGTCGGTTGTCGCAACACACTGAGAAGCGCGCGGCGATGTTTGCCGGGTGTTTCGCCATGCGATTGCGCGAGAAAGAGGCCAACCGTAAACGTGGCCACGTTCATCGTTGCCAGCACATATATCTGCACCGCCGCCGCCGCATGTCCGAAGGCGAGCGTGACCAGCGGAAGTCCAAAGTTGCCGCAATTGTAAAACATCGTGGCCAGTGACATCGCCTGCTTCTCACTGGCCGCGAGCCGGAGTGAGCGACCCGCGATGAAACTGCAAACGAACATCAATGCGATCATCGCGCAGGTGAAAACCACAATGCGCAGCGCCTCCTGTCCGCTCAACTCCGTGTCCATGACTCGCGTGAAAATGAATGCCGGCACCATCAGGTAGATGTTGAGCTTCACCATGCTTTCCAGATGCAGCCGAAATTTACGATCCAGCATCCAGCCCAAGCCCACCGAGATGAAAATCGGCAGGCAGACATCGGCGAAGATATGGATGAATTGGGATGGTGACATCAATAGAAGATGGTTGCGATTCAGCAGATCGAGTGCAGAAACTAGTTGTAGCTGTTCCCGTGACAAATCAATCTCTGCAACCCGACATGATTCACAAATCGCTCAACGCCTTCCTCATTTTGGCCTGCCTTGCGCTGGCCAGTTGTGCCGCGTCTTTCAATCGCGATTTCAAACGCAGCAGCGAATTAACATGCCGGTATGACCGCCTTGGCATCACCGGGCCGTGGGAGGGAACGTGGCGCAGCGAGGTCAATGGCCATCACGGGGAACTGCGTTGTCTGATCGAGGGCTGCTCATTACTGGCGTCCATGAAACCGGGCGTGCCGGGGCTGCATCGTTTCCGTTATCACGCGACTTTCCTCGGAGTATTCTCTGCGACTTATGAAGTCTCGCACATCGTCCGCCGCACGAAGAGCGGCTATGAATTCAGCGGAGACCAGAAAATCTCCGGGCTGGGAGGCGGCATGTATCACTACGAAGGCCGGGTGACGAACCACGAATTCCACGCGACTTATCGCAGTGCCATGGATCACGGGGTGTTCGAGATGAGGTGACCAGACTGAACGGGCGCAGAGTATTATAAAGGCAGATCAGCAACAGTTTTACTTTGAAGAAACTGCGAAGGAGGCATATTAGACCCCCGCATCCACTATGAACGCCACTCTGCCCTATCGGGCCAATGTTGAATTGCTTGAAGAAAAATACGCTGCCTGGAAAAATGACATAGCGAGTGTCGAACCGGCATGGGCATCGTTTTTTGAAGGGTTCGAGCTGGGCATAAGCCAGCGCAAACAGCAATTCGCGACGGCAAAAGAGGGCGCGGGAGCAAGGCTGACCGAGGAGGATGTGAACTTTCGCAGCAAGGTGACCAACGCCGTGCTCGACTTCCGCCGTATCGGACACACGGCCGCATGGCTTGATCCGCTCAGCAAATCGGCCCCGGAGCAACCGCGACTGATGCCGGAAGGACTTGGATTTTCCGAGGCGCAACTTCAACAGGAGGTGTCCACCCAGTTCCACGCGCAGGGCCGGGCCACGAAGCTGGGCACCATGCTCGATGAATTGCGCCGTGTTTATTGCGACAAAATCGGATTTGAATTCATGCACATCCACCAGCGCGAAGTGCGCGTGTGGCTGCGCGAGCGCATCGAGGCGAGACTGGATGCACCTGCGCCGACCAGCGAACGTCAGGCGGCCATGCTGCACTGGTTGCTGGAGGCGGAGACGTTTGAAAAATTCCTCCATAAACGCTACGTTGGCCAGAAGCGATTCTCGCTCGAAGGCGGAGAATCCGTGATGGTGGCACTGGAGACCATCCTGGAGAATCTCCCCAAGCTCGGCGCGCAGGAAATTTGCATGGGCATGGCGCATCGCGGGCGGTTGAGCATTCTGGCCAACTTTCTCAAGAAACCGCTGAAGACTTTGTTCTATGAGTTCTCGGAGAACTATGTGCCCAACATGGTCGCGGGCGATGGCGATGTGAAATATCACCTTGGTTTTGTAGGGACCCGGTGCGCCAAATCCGGCGAAGAACTGCGCATTGATCTCGCGGCGAATCCGAGCCACCTCGAAGCCGTTGATCCGGTGGTCGAGGGCAAGGCTCGCGCGCGGCAGCGCATCCTTGAAGACAGCGTGAATCGCAAGAAGGTCGTGCCGATTCTGCTTCATGGAGACGCCGCCTTTGCCGGGCAGGGGATTGTCGCGGAGGTGCTGAACCTCTCGCAGTTGCCCGGTTATCGCACGGGCGGCACCATTCACATCATCATCAACAACCAGATCGGTTTCACCACCTCGCCGGCGGATGCCCGCTCATCAGATTACTGCACTGATGTGGCCAAGATGATCGAGGCTCCGGTGATTCATGTGAATGGCGACTCACCACCAGACGTGGCTTTCGCGGCGCAACTGGCATTGGAATTCCGGCAGAACTTTGCCCGCGATGTGGTGATCGACATTGTCTGCTATCGTCGCCACGGTCACAACGAAACCGACGAGCCGAGCTTCACGCAGCCGAACATGGCCCGTGCCATTGCGGAGCAGTTGAGCACGGCGACGCTCTATCGCCAACTGCTCATTGATAACAAAGTGCTGACCGTGGCCGAGGCTGATGCGATTCAGAAAGAACTTGATGATACACTGGAGCAAGGATTCAACGAGTTGGCCGATGAAGAAAAAAAGAAGGGGAGCAATCCCTTTGAAGGCAGCACCGCACAGCCGCAACCGCGATACTCGCATGACCCGGTGCCGACCGGAGTGGATGCTGAGAAATTACGCGGGCTGGGCTTGAAGCTCGTGGAGCCGCCGCCGGATTTCAAATTGCATCCGACCATCGAGCGCCGCTTCCTTGCCGCGCGCAAGAAAGCGCTGGACACCGGAACGGGTTTTGACTGGGCGCATGCGGAAGCGCTGGCGTTTGGGTCCCTGCTTCAGGAAGGATCAGGCGTTCGTCTAAGTGGACAGGATGTGCGGCGCGGCACCTTTTCGCAACGGCATTGCGTGCTCTATGACAACGCGACGCGAGATCGCTTCATTCCCCTGCAAAACATCACGCCGGATCAAGGGCGTTTCTGCGTTTACAACTCATTGCTCAGCGAAGCAGCGGTGCTCGGTTTTGATTACGGATATTCATTGCTCGCGCCGAATGTGCTCATCTGCTGGGAGGCGCAATTTGGTGACTTCTCGAACGGTGCTCAAGTCATCATTGATCAGTTCATCGCCAGCGCGGAGAGCAAATGGCAGCAACCCAGCGGCATTACCTTGCTGCTGCCACATGGTTTTGAAGGCCAAGGCCCCGAGCACAGCAGCGCGCGCTTGGAACGTTTTCTTCAGCTCTGCGCTGGTGGCTCCATGCAGGTCGCGAACCTGACCACGCCTGCGCAGTATTTTCATATTCTGCGCCGCCAGATGAAGCGTCCCTTCCGCAAGCCACTGGTGATCATGACACCCAAAAGCATGCTGCGCCTCCCGCAGGCGGCGAGCAATCTCGAAGACATGAGCGGCGACTCCTGCTTCCGCGAAGTCCTCGACGACGATGCGCTGCCGTCCGATCCGAAGCAGGTGACGCGACTCATTTTTTGCAGCGGGAAAGTCTATTACGACTTGCTTAATTTCCGCAAAGAAAACGACATTAAGAGCGCGGCCATCATCCGTCTCGAACAGATCGCGCCGCTCCACATTGACAAGATCATGGAGATCGCTGCGCGCTATCCGAACGCGAAAAAGAAATGGATATGGTGTCAGGAAGAACCGCAGAACATGGGCGCATGGGGTTACATCCAGGAGCGCTTCATGGACCTCACCAATCACGTCATCCGCCGTGCCAGTCGCGAGCGCAGCAGCAGCCCGGCTGCCGGATCAAAGGCCATCCACACCCACGAGCAGGCGAGACTGGTCGAGGATGCCTTCAGTGTTTAATCCTCATCACTTATTTTTATGCCCATTGAAATAAAAATCCCAGCGTTAGGCGAATCCATCACCAGCGGTGTGCTTTCCAAATGGCACAAAGCTGAAGGCGAATCCGTTAAAGCCGGTGATGTGTTGCTCACCTTGGAAACAGACAAGGTCGCGCAAGACATCGCTTCGGAATCATCAGGAGTGCTTCGCCGCAAAGCGAATGAAGGCGATGAAGTATCCATCGGCACCGTGGTCGCCGTGATTGAAGAGGGCGGGACAGGAACTACGAACATTGAACAGCGAACAGCGAACAGAGAGGTCTTGCCTGCGAAGGAGAAAGCAGAGACTCCAAGTGTTGAAGTTAGCAAGGTTGAGCCTGCATTGAAGCTGGTGCCGAAACCCGATTCCGAAATCCCCACTCCAAATCCTGCATTGCCCGCAGGCCGCACGACACGCAAGAAGATGTCACCATTGCGCAAGCGCATCGCGGAACAGCTCGTCAACGCCCAGCACACCGCCGCCATGCTCACCACGTTTAATGAGTGTGACATGACGGAGGTAATGGCGCTGCGCAAAGCGCTTCAAGATGATTTTGTGAAGAAGCACGGCGTTAAGCTTGGCTTCATGTCCTTCTTCATCAAAGCGGTAGTTGAGGCATTGAAGTCTGTGCCGCAGGTCAACGCGCGCGTTGATGGTGATGAAATCGTCACCAATCATTTTCACGACATCGGCGTCGCTGTCGGAACCGAGCGCGGATTGATTGTTCCGGTGCTGAGAGGTTGCGATCAAAAATCATTCGCCGATCTGGAGAAAGACATCATCGGATATGCCGCGCGAGCTAAGGAAGGAAAGATCCAGCTCGACGATCTCACCGGCGGAGTGTTCACCATCAGCAACGGTGGTGTTTATGGTTCCCTGTTGAGCACACCCATCTTGAATCCGCCGCAGAGCGGCATCTTGGGAATGCACAGCATCCAACAACGCCCCATCGCATTGAACGGTCAGGTCGTGATTCGTCCCATGATGTATCTCGCGCTGAGTTACGATCATCGCGTGGTGGACGGAAAAGAAGCGGTGACGTTCCTGATCAGGGTGAAGGATTGCATCGAAAATCCTGCGCGACTTCTGGTAGGCGCTTGATGCGCGGGTTCGCGTCGCTGCCCCGGCGATTACTTTTCCTTCGCGGTGGTCTCGTCCATGAAAGCCTTGGTGATGCGAGTTTGGGCGCGCCCTTCAGTCAACATGCGGCCTGATTTGCTGAAAAGCGTCATGCGGGTGTCCGCGCTGGCGGCGACCTGTTCCTGGCTTTGGCCTTTCACTTTTGGCCAGCCTGTGAGAACGATGGAGTCCTTTGACGGATCGTAAGTGGCATGGCTCGACTGGCCGCGATAGGCCTTCTCGGGAGGCACTCCGGTGAGCAGGACATTGACCTCACCGTGGGCCTCCATCAGACGCATGGTATTTTTGTCCTTGCCGAGATAGACCACAAGTTCTTGTGATTCGAGATGAAACTGCGGGGAGACAAGCCGCACGTTTTTGCTGAAGACGATCTTCCCGGTGCTGGTGTCGAGCTTCGTCACCTCGTCCGAGGTGATTTGATAGCCCGCACTGGAATTGATGGGCGTGGCGAGGGGATCGGGCGGTGGCGGAGAATCCGTAAAGCCGGAGATATCGGGATATTTTTTTCCGCCTGTTGAGGCGGCGGTTTTGTTTTGGTGGTCACTGAGCCAATCCGGCGCGGCCGACGCTCGCTCGCCCAGTGGTCGCAGCACGACATTCCTGCCTAGGGTGGATCCCTGCGCATGGGGACTGCTGTCCTGGCCGTAGCGTTCATGGTCGAAACGAGTCGAAGAATCGAGCAGGTCAATGGTGACGACATTCCTCTGTGCGTTGTTGGCGTGCGAGTTCATGGCCGACGTGCTAGGGACACGACCAAAATCTCGATGACTGGTGTCTTCCTTGCGAGTGGCCCACAAAGACAAGGCAATAATCCCTGCCGGAATTGTGAAAATATAAGCAGTAGGGGACATGCGTGAATGATCAGATTGACTTGAAAAAGTATGATTTTCTTGATGATTTGTCAATCTTAACTAAATTAAACAACTATTTTCGCGTCACGCCGCATGGTCGGCTTGTCTTCGGCTGGTCAGACAAGTTCCAAATTGTGGTTGGGCGAGGTCAGATGAACTCGAATGATGGACCACCACCAGAGTTTGCGCCCCGGCATTTTTCTAGGCCGAGCAGAAGTGAATTTCAGTCAGGTGGAGTTTTCACTTGCGTCAGTGCCTCAGCCCAATATCATCCTGCCCCCAAGATTCCTGAGTAGCTCAGCGGTAGAGCGGGTGGCTGTTAACTACCATGTCGTAGGTTCGATCCCTACCTCAGGAGCCAATCTTAAGGTGCATCAACGAGCGCATTTTTGCCGTTCGCCCTCACGGC
>JAYVQB010000523.1:0-3590 GCA_043757085.1 Verrucomicrobiota bacterium | reverse complement strand
CATCATGTTCGCAGATTCCGCGACCAAGGGCGATGCAGCCCAGCTCTCGCTTAACTCCAGCGAGGCGAACACACTGCTTTTGCTTGCTGCAGACGCCGACATTGGCGAAGACAAAGAAAGCCTGTCCTATCGCGAAATGCTGCGCTTCACGGGCTTCGATGCCAAAACACAATTCGTCAGTGCTGACCTGCGAATGCCCGTAAATAAATTACCGTGGGCCAGCGGCGACAAACGCTACCTCGTCGGCTCCGCCAGCTTCAAGCCAGTCGTGGAGAACGGAACCTTCTCTTTGAAAATTGAGACCATCTCCGTTCCCGGCAAGACCGTTAGCGAAGGATTCGTCAATAACATGAGAAACATGTTTGAATGGCTCAGCCTGGCAAAACAAAAAGACGCAAAAATCGCCGATGCGCTGAAAAAAGTATCTGCCTGCCGCATCGCCGACGATGACAGTGCGCTCATCTTGGATTGCGCCAAAACAGCGCCGCAAAGCGCAAAGCCGTGAACGGATGGTTGATTAATTCCGCCATAGATGGTTTAATAGAGCAGCGGTGACCGCCGCCTCGCACATGGAAAATCCTTGGACCACCCTCAGTTCGCGTGTTGCGTATGACAATCGTTGGATCCGCGTGCGAGAAGATCAGGTAATCAATCCCAGCGGTGGCCCCGGCATCTACGGAGTCGTCGAGTTCAAGCACCGCGCCGTGGGCGTCATCCCGATTGATGATGCCGGGCACACTTGGTTGGTCGGGCAATATCGCTACACGCATCACAGTTATGAATGGGAAATTCCCGAAGGCGGCTGCCCGGAGAACGAAGATTTGCTCGACTGCGCCAAGCGCGAGCTACTGGAGGAAACGGGCATTGTCGCCGGTCACTACGAACTGATCCTCGAAGACATCCAGCTTTCCAATTCCACCACCAATGAAGTCGCCAGCATCTATATTGCGCGCGGATTGAAATTTACCGAGGCCCAACCGGAGGCCACGGAAAAGCTGACCGTCAAACGCGTGTCGCTGGAGGAAGCCATCGAAATGGCCCGCGACGGCACCATCCGGGACGGGATGTCCGTCCTGGGGCTGCTCTGGCTGGGCAGCCAGCCCTGAGCCGGACGATAATTTCCGCGAATCAGCTTGCCAGAGTTGACACCACGGGCGCGGCATGTATTTTCGCCGCCCTCAATTCACCCCCCAGACGCAAGCCATGGCCACCACGCAAGTCATCCTCAAGGAAAAAATCATCAACCTCGGCGCTGAAGGCGACTTGGTGAAAGTTCGCGCCGGATTCGCCCGCAATTTCCTCCTGCCCCAAGGCAAGGCGTTTGCAGCCACCAAGAGCAATCTCAGCCAGTTGGAAACTCTCAAGAAAGTCCGCGCTGAACGCGAAGCAAAAGAACTCGAAGAAGCGGAAAAGACAGCCGTCAAACTTCGCCGCCTCAAGCTCAAGCTCACCCTTGCCACCGGTCAGGGCGGCAAAGCATTCGGCTCCATCACCGCCATGGACATCCAGAAAGCCGTGGCCGAAAGCAGCGCGAAAACCGAACTCGAAAAACACCAGATCGATCTCGACAAGCCGATCAAGAGCACTGGCAGCTTCGAAATCCCGATCAAACTTCACCACGGTGTGGAGTGCGTCATCAAGCTCGTGGTCTTCGCTGCAGACGGCAAAGCGGCTGCGGGCGAAAGCTCCGAAGAGACCGAAGGCTGATTCGGCCGGGTTCACTAATCATCGAACACCCATCTTGAAAACGACGGCTTTATCACCGTCGTTTTTTGTGCCAATTACAGCGCGCCACGCTGTCTTGAGTTGTTCACATCAATTCACACACGATGACTGTTGCTTACCTCGCGACGCGCGGCAAATTTTGACCTTCTCATTATGTCGGGACCCTCCAACATCGCCCCCTTCGACCCCAACGCAGCCGCCGCCCCTAGCGGCCCGGCATTGCAAAAAGCCCTGGCGCCAACTCCGCGCGGAGCGGAGTCCATGCGGGCCATGCCCTACAGCGATGACGCGGAAAAGGGCGTTCTTTCCTGCTTCCTGCAGAACCCCGTAGAATTGCTCAACGACGCACAAATCAACCTGTCGGCCGAGGCGTTTTATCATCCAGGCAACCGCCTCATCTTTGAGGAGTTGATGGGCTTCAACAACAAGCAGGAGAAGGCACTCGACCTCGTCACCTTCTCCCAGCATCTCATCGACAAGCAGCTCATGGACAAGATCGGCGGGCCAGCCATGCTCGCCGAACTGCTGAACTTCGTCCCCACCGCGGCACACTACCATTATTACCGGGGCATCCTACGGGACAAGCATTTGCTGCGTCGCGTCATCGGCGCCTGCACTGAGGGCATCCAGAGTGCCTACGAATATCAGGAAGACGTGCCCGGTTTGCTCGACCGCGTGGAGCAGCGCATCCTCGCCGTGCGCGAGGAGTCCCAGACGCGGGACAATATCAAACCGCTCAAAGAACACGTCGCCGAAGCCATCGACGCCATGCAGGAGATGTTAAAAAATCCCGGCATGTTGCGCGGACTTTCCACCGGCTACAGCTTGCTCGACAAACTGACCAACGGCCTGCAAAAAAGCGAAATGTTTGTCATCGCCGCGCGCCCATCGATGGGCAAGACCTCGCTGGCCATGAACATGGTCGAGCACATCGCCCTGGTGCAGAAAAAACCTGTCGCCGTCTTCAGTCTGGAAATGAGCGCCTCCATGCTGGTGCAGCGCCTCATCGTCGCCCGCGCCGGAGTGAATATGGGTAAAATCCACGGCGGCCTGCTCTCGCGCGAAGAAATGCGCGCGGTCATGAAAGCCTGCACCGAGCTCCAAGACGCCAACATCTTCATTGACGACACCCCCGGTCTCGAAATCCTCGAACTGCGGGCCAAGGCTCGGCGCATGAAAAAGCAGCACGGCATCGAGCTCGTCGCCATCGATTACCTCCAGCTCCTCACCTCCGGCAGCAAACGCGGCAAAGACAACCGTCAGATCGAAATCGCGGAAATCTCCGCCGGCATCAAAGGTCTCGCCAAGGAGCTGAACATCCCTGTGCTCGTGCTCGCCCAGCTTAACCGTCAGGTGGAGCAGAATAAAAATCAAAAACCAATGCTCAGCCACCTCCGTGAATCCGGCTCCATCGAGCAGGACGCGGACGTGGTCGGCCTGCTCACCCGCTCCGACTACGCGGGAGCCAAACAGGAAGACGCCGACGGCGCCGAAGACGAGAGCAAGAAAGGCGAATCCGAACTCATCATCGCCAAAAACCGCAACGGCCCCACCGACAACGTCCCACTCCGCTTCCAAGGCGAACTCATGCGCTTCACCGAGCGCGAGTTCGAGCGCGCACCGGATCATTGACCCGCCACGGATGATTCCATTTTGGTAAATCAACCCTTGGAATACAATCTCACCGCTCATCCATTGTCCACAATCCTAATGGACGAGTTATTGCCACTTTTTCACAAGTTATTCACAGCGCGCGCAGCCTTGATTTTAGGGGCTTCAGAGCTTGCGTGAGCTGTCATGCCCTGATTTTACTGGGCACGCGCGATGATGACCTGATAGCCTTCCATGAGACTGGCTGTGGAACG
>JAYVQB010000522.1:0-3593 GCA_043757085.1 Verrucomicrobiota bacterium | reverse complement strand
AAACTGCTGCGCCTGTTTCTGGCAACGCGCCCGGTGAAATTGCGCTTCTGCAGAAGCAGGTGGAGTATATGCAGGATCAAGTCACCGCGTTGGAAAAGGAAAATCTTCGTCTGGCCGATCAATTGGCAAAGGCGAGGACTGGCACGATGGAGACAATCCCGGCAAGGCCACCGTTGCCCGATGAGGGGGATCCTGATTTCAATGGCATTGCGATTGAACTCTTGAAGACGCGGGGCTTGCAGGCTTTGCCGATGAATTGCAAGGCCGCTGATCGCGGAGAGGTAGAGGGACTCATCGCAGAATGGCTGTCGGATCGGTTTCCCAAAGATTACGGCAGCCGGCAGGGTCGCGCACTGGCCGCACTGGGCGCGATTCCCGAGGCCGTGGATACGCTCGCGTTGCGTGCCGCATTTTGGTCTCATCAAATCGGCGCCTGGTATGTTGAAGACCAGGAAACACTTTTCCTCGCGCCGTCTTTTGATGAGGGAAAAGAGAATGCGCTGGGGCTGGCTTTTGCCCAGCTTTTCCGGGAGAACGGCGCGCAGTTATTTCCTAAGGGCAGGGGCGCAATCCATACTGACAACTGGCTGGCGAATATGAGCCTGCTCGCGGGTGACGCAGCGTTCACTCGATTGTTGCACAGCTTGGCCCATCCTAAAACGGGGGGCGGGGGAGGAGTAGGCGAAGATCCCGATGATCCATCGCGCTCGATAGCACTGCCAAATTTTCTCCGGGAGTTGGAGCTGGCTCCATTTGGTGTCGGGCTGGACTTCGTTCGCGGTTTGCACGATTCCGCCAAGTTCGATCAGGTGAATGCCGTTTATTCTCGTCCGCCTGTGAGCTGCATTGAAGTGCTGGAACCGGAAGTCTATCTTGCGGACACTCAATTCAAGCCGGACATCCCGAAATGGACGGACACGAAAGTGAACGGACTGAATCCACTCTGGGATGATAGCCTGGGGGCAATTGCTCTGGTGCTGTTGCTAAAGCAGCAAGTGCCGCAGCCGATTGCGGCGGAAACGGCGCCCGGCTGGCGTGGTGATCGCTTGCTGGTGTATCCTGCCGAGGGGAAGTCGCGCGATCATTGCGCATGGCAGACTATGTGGAAGGACAGCAATGCGGCTGATGCATTTTTTAGCGCGATGCGACAGAATTTATTGAACCGATACAAGGGGGCAGTGCCGGAGCAAAATGCGCCCGCAGGTGTTTTCAAATTGAATGGCCCAGATCGCTTTATTGTCCTCACGCGCACCCATGATGGTCGTGGAGTATTTTATGCTGATGCCGCTGATGCCGCATTCGCAGATGCGTTGTGGAAGAAGCTGGCGGAAAAGTGAGTCAGCGCTTTAATCGACCGCGCATTTCGCGCTCAGCCTTGTCCAGTTCATACATCAAGTCATCAGGCGACATCCAATGCGCCCCGAATGCGCGGATCGTTTCCCAAATCATGCGGTCGGCAGTGACAACTCGTATGGGGTGAAGTTCGCCATATTTCGCAGCGAGCCGTTCGATGATCGAATCGGCAGTATGACTGGCGTCCGCATAAAAAACTTGGATGCCGCCATTCTCTCGCTCATCCGTGATTTTGCTGCTGATTCCGTCAAAGACCACTACCACTCGCTCTCCGCTCATATCCTGAAGCAACCTCATCCGTTTGAGAAGTTCTTCGCGCGCCAGATGGCGCTTCTCGCTGCGCAGATGCAGCTTCCGCAAGTCAGCCCATGCGTGGATGACGCTGTGGCCGTCCACGAGAATGAAACGCTGCCCGGAGTTCATGCAGTCAAACATGCACTGCGATCCTGTCTCCTCAACTACGCTTGTTGCATAGACGCTGCATTTCGCTTTCAAATCACAAAGTCACGCGCACATTCCGCGTCTCCATTTTCACTGAACGAACACCATGACTCTTCGCCCCTTCCTTGATATTCTCCTCCACGTTCTCGTCTTCCTCATGGGCGCGGGCATTGGCTCATTTCTTAATGTCGTCATCTACCGCGTGCCACTCGGCATTTCGGTGAACAATCCGAAGCGCTCATATTGCTTTTCCTGCAAGAAGCAGATTCCCTGGTATCACAATCTGCCGCTGATCAGTTGGCTGGTGCTGCGCGGGAAGTGCGCCAACTGCGGATCGCGCATTGCGTTCCGTTATTTCTTTGTGGAGTTGCTGACGGCGTGCTTGCTCTACGCGGTGTTCCGGCATTTCAGCGGCGAATATGTGCATGGGCCTTGGGAACAAATCCGAATCTGGGGGCCAGTGGTTTTGATCTTCTGGATTTTCACGGCGCTGCTGGTGTCGGGCACATTCATCGACATTGATCATTACATTTTGCCGCACTCGATCACGATTGGCGGGTTGAGCGTGGGATTGATTGCGAGCTTTTGGCAGCCTCTGATGATGGGTGAGACTTCACACTGGAGCGGATTGTTGATGTCGCTTTTGGGAGCTGCTACCGGCCTTGGTTTGCTCTGGGCGGTCGTAGAACTGGGCAAGCTGGCTTTTGGGCGAATCAAACAGAACTTTGAGAAGCCAGAATCATGGAGCATTTCTCAATCCAATGAAAACGAGCCGCCGGTTTTCAAAATCGGCGATACGGTCCTGACCTGGCATGACATTTACACAAGGCCAAGCGACCGGCTCATCATTCAATCAACAAGTCTCACGGTCAATGACCGCCAGTTCACCGATGTGAAAGTTGAGATCAAACAGCACGCGATGAAGGTGATCGCCCCTAGTGGCGAAGAGAGTTTCAAGCTGGAAAACGTGAAGGTTCTGTCGGGTGGTGCGACGGAGATTGTTATTCCGCGCGAGGCCATGGGCTTCGGCGATGTGCTGCTGCTGGCGATGATCGGTTCTTTCCTGGGGTGGAAGGCGGTGCTGTTCACCATTCTGGCTGCGTCGGTGTTGGGCACTCTCATTGCTCTCGGTCCGCGTTTGATCGGCAAAACGGAGTGGGGGACCAAGCTGCCTTTTGGCCCTTATCTGGCCGGGGGCGCGATGATCTGGCTCTTCTGGGGGCCGCAGATACTCCACTGGTATCTGGGTCGGTTGCACTGGCAATCGTCTTGAGGGGACTGCAATCAACCTCCGAATGCTCGCCTGGCAGCATCTCCAGAACTGCCTTTTTTGCCCTGTAGTTCTATGAGCTTGGTTTTTTCCTCCGTGGTCATATCGCGCTGGCGATTGCGGATTTGATAAGTGAGACCGAAAATGAAACAGGTCACATCTGCGATGAGAAACATCATGGCAATCGTGATGCCCCATTTCTTAAGCGTCTCGTCGATGGTCTTGTTCCGATTGACCGAGAAACCCTCCTTGCGGGAGAATTTCGCCTGATAAAGCCGTCGCCAGCCGCGCGGGTCGCGGGCGATGCTGAACGTCCAGAGGAAAAACCCAGAAAGCACGATGCACGCGATCTTGTAGGGCAGTGGGAAATACTCCACATCGGCATCGGCAAGAATGGTTGTCGCAAGAACTGGAGGAAACGATAATAGCATCTGTGAAAACATTAGCGAAGTCTTTAGCAAACTCAAGCTTGCACTGACCATGAGAATTGATCCTGCGCTGGATTGGCTCCAGGTCGGCAGACGGCGCG
>JAYVQB010000521.1:0-14206 GCA_043757085.1 Verrucomicrobiota bacterium | reverse complement strand
CCAGAATGCTCATGTTGGCGAACTCCGACATTGATTCCCGGTAGAGGCGCATCATCTCGTGCACAGCCTCCAGACACACGGTGTCTTTTGATCCAGCCTCACGGCCCGCCAACACAATGCTGGTGGCCAGACGTTTAAGATCCCACTCCCAAGGACCTCGAATGGTTTCGTCAAAGTCATTGAGATCAAAAACCAGATGACCGTCGGGCGTGGCGTAAGCGCCGAGATTACGCACATGGGCGTCCCCACATATTTGAACGTGCATTCCCGTGACCAGTAACGTGGAAAGGTCGGCGGCCATCAGCGGAGCACATCCCCTATAGAACGAAAACGGCGATACGGCCATGCGTCCCATCTTGATCGGCAGCAACTCTACCAAACGCCCCTTGCTGGAATTCAACACCGTGTTTAGCACGTCGCGTCCCACAGACGGCACCCAGGCAGCATTGGCGGCGCGGGGCGTTTTCTCACGCATGGCACGTCCTGCAGTGCGGAGTTCACGTTGAGAAATGAGCTTGATCATGATGCTTGGGGTGGTTGGTGCAGTAGCTCCGACTTTGCGAATTTAGTGAGCCGTATCAACTGTGGGACGAGGATTGAACTGACGCATAGTCTTATCAACTGCTTCGGTGACGCTGGAATCAAACGGATACGCCTGCCGCAGTTCCAGTAGGCGCGTCATGCCTGATGGAGCGGCACCACGAAGAAAGTCCATCACAGCGCGCGAGAGTTCAGCCTCGGGAGTGCGCTGACCTTCCCAAGTGAGCTGCTCGAGCGTGGCGTGGATTAGTGGGAGGCTGCACGAATCACGCCCGACTTTAAGAAATGCCAGCCACCATGATTGAGCGTCAGCGGTGTCCTTGGGAAAATCGAATGGAACGAATTCATCCGGGCGCAGAACGGGAATGCGGGGGATGCCATCGCGCGAGCATTCTGCTGATGCCATGACCGGCGGCGTGTCAAAAAGAAGAAAATGAGTGAAGCCACACTGCTCGGCAATGCTTTTTGCGGGCTGGTTCCATTCACCGTATGGCCAGCAGAAGATAGTGGGCGGACGGAAACCATGCTCGGTGAGCTTGCGCCGGCTGGTGACCGCATCAAGTCGAACACGACGAAGGTATTCACTGTTTGTTTCCGTGCGGTTGTTTTCTTTGAGGAACTGGCGGGAGACAAGCGCGGGCTTCTCGTCCTGCGCAGCCGGATTCTCGACCGTTTGATAGTGCATGGCGTCCGAATGGGAAACAACTTCGACGAGATTGGTTGAGTAGAGATCCTTCGCCTCGGCCCACGTCAGGTCGGGATCTGGCACGCCACGCTCGTCGGTGCTGTGGCGTTCTTTGTCCGTGTCTGCGAGCCAGTCAGAGACGAGCGCGAGTGTGTAGGGGAAGCCATATTTCTCGGCGCGCGGATGAAACAGCTTCTTCACACTTAGAGAACCGTCGTCGAGAGTCAGAACGAGTGGACGCGGAGGCAGATACGCCGGATCGCGTGTAATAAGATAACCCTGCAGCCGCGAAAGCGGGCAGACGTTGAAGCCCGCGTCCTTGATGAAGGAGAGAAGCGCGTCGAGGTAGGTTGTGGTGCACTTATAAAGGTAAGTCTGCGAGCCAGATGGTCCTTCTGCGAAGGTATGAAACGCGAGCACGGGGGCGACAGGATCATCCCCCTTGGGGTCGAGCGCTCCGCGCTTGTAGAGTTCTGCGAGACAAACGAGCGACCAGATTGAACTGTCTTCGGGAAACTCCTTTGCTTTCAAAGCACGGGCCGAAGCAGAAGGTTTCGAGGGCACTGGCTTGATTTCGGTGGAACTTACACGGTCGAGTTTCGACGGCTGCCCGTATCCAAGAAGTTCCCGTGCCGATACGTTCGCGGTCATCACCGAGCGGATCTTTTCAAACGTGCGCTGCTCCCAGCTTCCGAACGTGAACCATGACAACCCGCCACACAATCCAGACGGCACGTGATCGAGCGCTCGGGTGATTTCTTCAAGCGGCGCATCAATGCCCAGCACGGGCCATTCAGCAGTGCCGTTTGCCAGATCGCGATGCCGCAAGAGCAAACGATCACCCACCCATTCGGGTGGAAGCTTCCAGTCGTTCCAATATCCCATCGGCTGTATAAAATCGAGGCCGGCGTGGCCGAGCATCGGATAACTCTGGCTCGCTTCAGAAAACTGCCAGGGCAGAAGAAATGCGCCCCAGCGTGTCTGGGGATGACGAGTGCGCATCGCCTCAGCAGTCTGCCGCACCCAGTCCGCGATGAGCCGAGCGCGCATTTCATACCAGCGGGCTTTTGTATAACCGTTATCCAGCGCACCCGGCGCCAGTTCCATGCTATTCTGCCGCGAGAATTCAGCACCGAGAGGGCCTTTGGTGCCGGACTCCCAGCCGTCGTAGCGCACCCAGTCGAGCGAGATTCCGTTAAATTCATAGTTCTCCAGCAGTTTCGCGATCAAGGCTGACTGCCGTTCACGCACTTCTGGAACAGCAGGATCGACGAACTTCTCGCCGCGTTTGTTCGTGTAAGCTGCCTGCGGAAATATCGCGGCTGCGTGGGAATCATGGAAGCACGGCCACCAAGCCCAGACTTCAATGTGCTTTTCCTTGGCCCGCGCGAGCATATCGTGGAGCCACGCCGCGTCCTCCCAACCCGGAGCGGTTATCTCACCGGGAAGCGGCACGAGCAGATCGCCCGATTGCAGCGTCGCGCCGGTGCGGGCGCTGCGGAAGTTGTCCTCGTCCTGCTTCACCAGCAGGTCGATGCGCTCGATGTTCAAGGCTTCGCATTGGTTTAACAACCAGACCCATCCGCCCTTGGTCACGTTCTCCGTCGTGCGCACCACGATACCCTGTGGAATGCCAAACCCTGAAATCTTCTTCAGTTTCGACGGTGCCTCTGTGTCCACGGCATGCACTGCGCTGCCACATGCGAGCGACCATGCGATGATGAAAAGACTTCTGGCAAACATTGGAAACGAAGGCTCAAGGTTTGTTGATTGGGACAAATTCGGAGTGGGCCGCAGTATGATGTGCAATGGCCGAAGAGATCAAATCCGTTGTGGCACGATCGTCTCCCTCTTCGAATACCGTAGGCATCCATTGCCCGGTGTCGCGCCGCGTGATTCCGCGCGCAAAGCCTGCGACATAACTCGTGACCAGCACGAACCAGAAGTAAACAATGTAGCATGGGGAAAACAGCACCAGCACCGGATACCGCCAGACACTCCCGCGATCCGCAACCATGCCCAAAAAGATCTGGATGGTGAACGCGACCACGCAAAGCGCAAGCACCAGCGTGTGATGACCAGCCCACAGCTCCATGCGATGAAAAAGTTCGAGTGCCTCTCCGTGCACGAGCATTGTCGTGATGCGATACGCTATGATGCACGCGCATGTCCACATCCAAATGGCGCTAAGCACGGCCACGAATGCTATCGGGAAATGACGGGCCTTCCATCGGGCCGCGCCGCCGAGTTGCTCCCTCAGTGTTCGCGCCAACCCGCTGCTCCAGCGACGGCGCTGAAGCCACAGCGCTCTCCACGAGCGGGCCATGTCCACGCGGGCAATCCACCGATGGTCGTAACTGATGCGCCAGCCGTTGGCCTGCATGCGCCAGCTCAGCTCGATGTCTTCTGCACAGGTGTCGCGGTTCCAACCGCCGCATTTCAGCAGCGCTTCACGACGATATGCCACCCATGCGCCCGACACGGTTGTGAGACCACCCCACAGGGCTTCAGCGCATTTCACCATGCAAATCACGGCGAGATAGTCGATCGCCTGAAGTATTTGCACAAGACTGCGCACTCGCCTCGGCCGGATGTTACCGGTAATGGCACCAAGCTCCGGTGAACTTGCGAAAGCCCGCAGCATCGAAGACCAACCTGTCGTCTCGGCCACCGTGTCCGCATCCAGACAGACAATGATGTCCGACTTCACCGATTGTAGCGCGCGGTTGAGAGCCTCGGCCTTGCCTTCATTCTCGGGCAGCCGGATTAGTCGAATCCTACTAGGCAGCCCTTGGTTGTTCAGTCCGCCACATTCCACCGGGCTGCCGTCATCAATCATAATGATCTCATCGGGCGCAGGGGTAACTTCGTCCAGGCTTCGCACGGTCAGCATGGCGGCCCCGGGATTTCCAAAAAACGGCACAAGAACGGAATAAGACGGCAGCCGCCCGCCGCCAGGCGAGGAGGCGCGCGCTCTGACCGCGTAGCGAATCAAATAAATCACTGTCGATGAAGACCACAGGAGGCTGAGAATGAATGGAAAACCGCTTATGAAAGCAAACATCGCTTCATCCCCAGTGCTGAACATCGCGTGCCATTCGCGATGCCAGAGGCTAGGCAGGTTGGAAATCCAGTCGGAGGCATTCATGTCGGGCGATGGTGCATCGTTGGGAATCCTTTAAAAACTGCATGTGACGCCAATCCGCGCCGTGCGGTCGGTGAAGGGGTTGAGCGTGGCGTCTGGCCGTGACTCGTCCGCATTGACGCACTGGACATGGACGCCCGCCGCTGCAAAAATGGAACAATGCTTCGCAATCGCATACTGCATCTCGGCTTCAAAAATGTATTCCTCTGTGAAAAGCCGACGCCTTGAGTTGCTGACGTTCGCAGGTCGATTGCGGAACCAGACCCACTCCGGTTCAGCGCCGAGTTTCAGCTTCCATTCATCCGATTCCCAACCCAATTCAAACTGAACTCCTACTACTCCGGCATCATAGTAGCCGTTGGTGAGATCAAACTTGTAACCCCCGTTTAATTCCATTGCAGCATGCCAGCCGCCTCGTGGCTTCCATCTGATTCCGCTCATCGCTCTTCCTTCCAAGGTGCTGAGATCCCTCGGCGTTCCTGCGGGAACGTCATCCGGTGGTCGCTGCCGGTAGTGTTGAAAGTCCCACTTTGTCGCCGCAGTCCACTCTATATGGTCGTTGAGCGTCCGCTCTAGCTCCGCCTTCGTGGAAATCACGACATTACCGAAAGGCACTTCGTCGAACCACTGATAATCGGTCCCTCCATCCCAGGTGAACTGGCTCTCATTAGCGAGCTTTCGCTCCAGTTTCCATCCAACTCCCGCACTCCAGCCGGTTTCGGAGTTCTCGGGGAGCCGCGTGAACGGGCTGTAAATGCGCTCTCGCAACCGCGCGGCGCGCATCTCCAAGTGCAGTGTGGACGCGTCGTCATCGACCACGCGCCAGTCGAGCTTAGGCTTGATCAAATATTCATCGACCTCGCCATGTTTAAAGTATTTCTTCCACTCTCCATTCAGTTTCGCTGTGACGTCACCGCCCTTTCCATCAAGCGGGAGCGATGCGTCGAACGTGGTTTCTTGAAAAAATGAAGCCGTCGGTGTCTCGATGCGGTTGTTGACCTCGAAGATGTTCGACTGGTAGCCGGTGGAAGTTCGCAAATTGAATATATCCCAGGTCTTCTCGTCGGTTTCACCCATAAGCGTGGTTGAAATCAGCGCCAACACTAGCGCCGCCGGACAATGCAAAATATTGCAAGTGCCCTTGAACTGAAGCCAGCTTGGAGGATAAAGTTTCATGTTGATTTGATGCAGGGCCTTCGATTTTGTTGCAACCAAATCATTTTAGTATGCTTGAAAGTCGCAAGGTTATGGCAAAAGCGGGTACATATTCTACATTAGAACGGCTTGGACAAGCGGTTATTGCATAAAACCCTGAGTTAAAGTTGCCGTTTTACTAATGAGTAAACTGTTTAGTATAATCATTGAGATACGCGGGGTATTCCTTGCGAATGCGGTCTCCCTTGCCAATTACAAGCCACCAATACGTCAGGCCTGAGATGTATCCGCACCGAAAGGCATTCTCGAATTGTGAAGGGAATTGATGGCGCTTGTGGTTGGCGCTGAGCTGTTGTTGCTCATCACTGCGTCCTGCGCGAAATCCATCCCTAAAGACGGCACGACCAGCAGGATCAAGGTGCAAGGCCGTCGGAGTTTTTGGAAGGGGCTGGTTGGGCCCCGTGCAGTTTGCCATCGGCATAATAAAACTGATGAGCAAGGCGGCCAGAGTAAGTGTGCTGTAGGATTGGTGAGGGATGGTCTTCATGACTGACGGGTGTTTTCTTGTTTCTGCGATTGAGTTTTCCAATGAGCCAGGAGCTTTCGGTGGTCATCCTAAGAATCTGGAAATGGTCGAAATGAGATGACCCAAGTTAGGGCCAACTCGCGGAACAGCGCATTGTAGGCATCGAGATATTCGGGATATTCCCGTCGGACTCGATTTTCCTTTCCAACGACAAACTAATAAAAGGTAAAAGAAATGGTTTTCATAAAAGGCGGTTGATCGGCGGTTAAGGGCTGCGGAATTAAGTTTCTTCGTTGCTGTCGTCCTCAGATTTACCCCATCTGGCAAACACCACGTAAAGCGACGGCAGCACAATAAGCGTGAGCAATGTCGCTGAGATCAGGCCACCGATGATGACGACCACGAACGGCTTCTGAGTTTCGGAGCCAATACCGTGCGCGAGTGCCATCGGCAGCATGCCAAGCATGGCCAGCAATGCTGTCATCTTAACCGTGCGAAGTCGTGCGGAAGCACCTTGCAGCACGGCTTCCTTCAACTCGATGCCTTCATCGCGAAGCCGGTCGAAGTAACTGAACATGACTACGCCGTTCAGCACGGCCTGGCCGAAGAGCGCGTTGAAACCGATGGCGGCAGACACACTCAACGGGATGCCGGTGATCACCAGCGCGAGGATGCCACCGATGAGGCCAAGCGGCACGTTGACCAAAATCAGCAGTGCGATCTTCACGGATTTGAACGTTGTTTGTTCCATTGGTTCGATTTTTGCGGTTTGTGTCTTCGATGACAAACTGCCTTGGCACGCAGCGGATATTACGCTGCACTCAGTGCGGATGGATCGTCCGGCGTGGCGGGCACAGTTGGCTTAGGCTTGAGGAAGTAGAGGCAGATCACCGGCAGCACGATCAGTGTGAGGATAGTTGCGGAGATGAGGCCGCCGACGATGACGACGGCAAAGGGCCGCGCAGTCTCGGCTCCCACGGCATGCGACAAGGCGGCCGGCAACAAACCAAACGCAGCCATCGCGGAAGTCATGAGCACGGGCCGCAGACGCGCGAGTGCGCCGTCAACGATGGCATTGATCACATCTCGTCCTTCGTCGATGAATGCATTGATCTGCTCCAAGAGGATGACGCCGTTTTGCACACTGGCTCCGAAGAGCGCGATGAAGCCTACGAGCGCGGATACAGACAAGGGTAGGCCGACGAGGCCAAGCCCTGCAATGCCGCCGATGGCTGCAAGTGGGACGCACAGGAGAATAATGCTGGCGAGTTTGCCAGAATGGAACGCGGCGAACAAAACAAAGAAGATGGCGAGCAGCGTGATGGGCACCACAATCATGAGTCGGGCGAGTGCACGTTGCTGGTTCTCGAAGCTGCCGGTCCATTGCAAGCGATAGCCGACGGGCAGCTTGATGGCCGAGTTGACTGCGTGTTGCGCATCGGCCACGACGCTGCCGAGATCGCGGTCACGCACACCGAATTTAACGGCGATGCGGCGCTCGTTGTCTTCACGATAAATGCGGGCGAAGCCGTTCTTCACAGCGACGCTGCCGACTTGTCCGAGCGTGATGATTTCACTGTTGGCACCGAAGAGCGGGATCGTGCGGATTTTGTCGAGATTTGAAACGGCGGAGGGCGCGAGCTTGATCGCGAGATCAAACGTGCGGTCTCCTTCGATAATCTGTGTGGCCACGGTTCCGCCAAACGCGGTTTCGACCAGCGAATCCACGTCGCCGATGGCCAGGCCGTAGCGGGCGACGGAGTGGCGGTCAATGTTCACCTGCACTTGCGGCTGCCCCGAGAGCTGCTCGGCGCTCACGTCCACGGCTCCGGGAACTTGTTTCACGGCACTAGTGATCTGATCGGCAAGCGCCTGGAGTTTGTCTGGGTCGGAGCCGAAAAGCTTGATGCCGAGTTCGCCTTTGATGCCGCTGACAGCTTCATTGACGTTGTCTTCGATGACTTGGCTGAAGAGCGTGTCGAGTCCGGGGATGTGCTGCAATTTCTCGTTCATGATGGCCACGAGTTTTTCTCGATTCGGTGCGGTGGTCCACTGATCCTGCGGAATGAGATCAACAAAAATTTCATTGGCATTGAAGCCGCCCGTATCGGTGCCGTCGTCGGGGCGTCCGTTTTGCGTGACCACGGTTTTGACCTCGGGGAAGGACGCGAGTGCTTTACGAACCTCCGTCACCACGCGGTTGGCTTCGCTCGGTGAAATGGAGCCCGGCATTCCCGCATGAACCCAGAGTGAGCCCTCTTCGAGCTTCGGCAGGAATTCCGAGCCCAAGTGCGTGGCGACGATGCCGGACAAGACAAGCGCGGCGAGCGCGCCGAGGACGACCAGGAAGCGGACTCGAAGCGCAAGACGCAGCAGCGGCTCATAGACGGTGCGGATGAGATGCACCAGTCCGAAGCCGATACGCTCATCTCCATGCTCCGGGCTTGGCTCATCAGATTTCTTTGTTGCTTTGAGAAAGAAGCTGCACAGCGCGGGCACGGCAATGATAGCGAGGATGGTGCCGACGATGATGGCGAAGGTGAGCGTCACCGCCATGGGCTTGAAAATGCGGCCTTCCACACGCTGCATCGTATAGAGCGGCAGGAACGCGGTGAGCAGCACGACTTTGGAAAACATGATGGGCTTGCCCATTTCCGTCGTGCCACGGAGGATGGCTTCACGCAAAGTGACGCGCTTGGAGCCGCGCTGTTCGTTGTAATGAATGATGTGCTCGATGATGACGACGGCGGAGTCCACGATAATGCCAAAATCAATCGCGCCCATGCTGATGAGATTCGCGGGGATGTGCTCGAAATCGAGGAGCATGAACGCGCCGAGCAACGCTAGCGGAATGACCGCAGCCACAATGAGCGCGGAGCGCCAGTTGCGCACGCCGAGGAAAAGGATGAGCACGGCGAGCACGAGCGCGATGCCTTCGATCATGTTGTGACTCACGGTGTGAAGCGTGCGGTCAATGAGTTCCGTGCGGTCGTAGTGCGTCACGAGCTTCACGTCCGGCGGCAGGTAGTTGCGATTGATTAGCTCAGCCTTGGCCTTGACGCGCTCAAGCACTTCAAGCGCGTTGTCACCTTTGCGCAGCAGCACGATGCCCTGCACGACATCGTCCTGATCCGTCTTTTCAACCGCGACCCCCTTCTGCGGTTTGTTCATCCCGACGCGACCAAGACGAAGCCGGTTGCCGATCTGCACTTGCGCAACATCGCCGACCTTAATGGGCGTGCCATTGCGCACCGAGAGGACGGTGGCGCGGATGTCATCGAGGTTTTGAATCAATCCAAGACCACGCACGATGAACATCTGCTCGCCGCGTTCGATGTAGGCGCCGCCTGCGTTTTGGTTGCTCGCAGTCAAGACGTCCACGATCTGCTTGAGCGTGATGCCGTAACTCTTCAGCTTCACAGGATCGACAATGGCCTGATATTGTTTGGTCGGGCCGCCGAAGCCGTTCACGTCAACAACGCCCGGCACGGTGCGAAACTGACGCTCCACGACCCAGTCTTCAAGCGCGCGCAGTTCCACTTGCGAATACCCCGGCGGCGCTTGCAACGTGTAGCGGAAAATTTCTCCGACGGGCGTGGAATCAGAAGAGATCGCCGCCTGCGCACCCACGGGAAGGTTTTGGACCACCTGTGTCAGCCCCTGACTGACAAGGCTCCGCGATTTGTAATTCTCTGCATCGTCCTCGAAAACAACCGTCACCACGCTGAGCCCAAACAGGCTGATGGAACGCAGGGCCGCGCGTTGTGGCAGACTGTTGAGCTGGTTCTCAACGGGAATCGTGATGAACTTCTCCACCTCCTCGGCGGCATGTCCTGGCCAGAGCGTGATGACTTGCGCCTGGATGTTCGTGACATCGGGATAGGCCTCGATGGGCAGGTGCTTGAAGGACATCACACCCGCAGCAGCGTAGGCGAGCAGCAGCGCGCAGATGATCGCGCGATTGTTTATCAGAGTGGCGATGAATTTTTTCATTGAACGGCAATACTCTTGTCAAAACACGTCGTGAACTCGTGAACGATCATGACGGTGATCCCTCATTTTCAGCGCGCAGTCGTGCTCGTAGTGTTCCCCGATACGCTAGCATCACCTCTTGTCCGCAAGTGTGAGTGACGCTGAGGAATCGGCCGCTGCCGCCGCATCGTTGAGGGTTTCATTGAGTAGCAGATTGCGCTCAATGACGACCTCCCTGCCCGGTTTCACATCGTTGCTGGTCACGATCATCGTTGCACCGTTCTCGCGCTCCACCTGGACTTCGTGGCGGGAGAAGATAGTAGGGCTGTCCTTGATGAAAACAAAGTGCTGGCCCTCCTGATACATGACCGCGCGGGAGTTGATCTCAACAGCGGACAGTTGCGTCTGCGCTGCCGGGCGCTCAATCGTCGCATCCACATACATCTCGGCTTTGAGCAAGCCTTCGGGATTTTCCACCGTGGCACGGGTCCGCGCGACGCGTGTGAGCGGATCAAGCGATGCTCCGACGATCAGCAGCTTTCCATGAAACTCACGATCAGGATAAGCCGGTGTGCGCAGCGTGATGAGCTGACCGGGGCGCAAGCGGCTGAGCGCGTTCTCCGGCACATCAAGCTGAAGCCAGAGATGCGTTGGATCAGTCACCATGAAAAGTGGAGCGGTCAGATCAGAGCTGCCGGCGAGAATGATGTCATCACGAATCTGCTGGCCGATGTTGATTTTCTTATCCACGATAGTGCCGGCGGTGGGGCTCGTCACGGAAAAGAGATCGGTGAAATCTCCGTCGGTGCGGCCAAGCATTTCGAGGCGCTTTTTCGTGCGGTTCATTTCATTCAAGGCGCGATTATAATCAGACTGCGCTGCTTCGGCATCCTTCGCAGCCGCAGCGCCGTGAGCGAGCAGCGCTTTCTGTCGCTCGTTGACCTTGGTAGCTTGAATAAGATCGTGCTCAGCTTTGCGATAATCGGCCTGGGCCTGGCCGAGATCGGCGGACCGGAGAACCGCGAGGACATCGCCTTTCGCCACTTTTTTGCCCACTTCACCCACGACCTTTTCGACCTGTCCTTTAAGCGGCGAAAAGACACGATTCGTGACGTTTTCATCCCAGACGAGGCGGCCGGTAAATGCGTCCTTTTCATCTTTCACGGCGATGGCTGCGCTGGTCTGGATGCCGACAAGCTGCGGATGATTCTCAGGGAACTCAAGCTTCACGCCGTTGACGAGATGAGCGCCTTCGGGCTTCGTGTCAGCGGAGACCGGCTTCACGTGTTTACAGCTCGTGCATGAGATCACGGCGGCGAGAGCCAGAGTGATGGCGGATGATGTTTTTGTGACTGGAGCGTTCATGGCTTTGCCTGTTTAGGTTTGTTTGTTGGAAAGGGTTGGTTGCGTGCGGCGGCGAGGGCGGCGAGGGCGGCGGCGCGGTCAGCGGCAGCTTGCGCGGCGGCGGCACGGATGTCATTGTCACTGCGTTGTGCTGCAAGCAGATCGAGCAACGATGCGCCGCCTTTTTCATAGGCGAACGTGATGGAATCACGCACCTGCCGTGCCTTGGGCTTGATCTCTTTTTCATAACGAACCAGCCTCGCTGAGGCTTCCTTATAGGCTGCGACAGCGGTGGTGATGTCTGAGTTCACTTGCGTGTGTGTCTTGACGAGTATGGCTTGGGCTTGATCCAAAACGCCTTCAGCGCTGTGGATGGCACCTTTGTTCTGATTGAAAAGCGGAAGCGTGAAAGAAACCGCGACACCGATTGAGTGGAGGTTGTCCGGTGCTTCCCGCTCGAATTGCAGCGAAATGGTCGGATCTGGAATACGCTGCGCTTTGGCCAGTTTCAAGTCGTGCGCCGCCTTTTGCACAAGCTCCCGCGCCACGATCACATCAGGCCGCTCGCCATCCACTGTGAAACCGTCGGTCTTCGACGAAAGGCCGGACAAGTTATCCGTGAGTGTCACGCCGCCGTCTGGATCGCTGACGCCGAGCAAGGTCTGAAGCTGGATGCGCGCGGCGGTGGCGTTGTTCGCAGCCACGTTCGCGTCAAGCTCAAGACGATCCGCCGCGATCAAAATCTGATCTTCGTCGGACACCGAAAGATCACCGAGCTTGAGACGATCTCTGCCGATATTTGCTTCCTTGCGGAGCGATGCCGCCGAGTCGTTGAGGATTTGCAGGCTCTCATCCGAGAGCAGCGCCGCCACATAAGTCTTCGAGACCGACAAATAAAGCTGACGCCGCGTGTCTTCATACTTCGCTCGCGCCGCTGCGAGCGCGGCCCTCGCGGAGTTTTGTCTGGGTGAACGTTTCCCGATTTCAACGAGTTCGCTGATGGCGGCAATGTTGTCGTAATTCCGATCAAAAAAACTGTTGCCCAGGCCAGTGCTCTGCGACTGCCCAAATCGTATCTTCGAGATGCTGGCGATCAGCGTCGGGTTCGGAACTTCCAGCGAGGTGGCCAACATGCCGATTGCCGCTTCGATGTCACCACGCGCAGACCGCAGATCCTGATTCTGTTCCAGCGCAATATCCTTTGCCTGCTGAAGACCGATCTGATGAGGCGACCGCACCACCTTTGGCTCGGCTGCAAGGCAGGGCAAAAGCAAGAGCAGTCCGATAAAAACTGATAAAGACGGATTCACTATGAAAATCTAGGTGCGATTCTGGATTTTGCATGTTAGGCGGCGTCTATTTCCCGTGTAGGGCGCAACCCTACGCGAGCGCAGTGTTCATCTGTTGTTTTCGGTTTCACACCAGCGCACGGCTTCACGCAGGAGTTCCGTGATGTTTTGGAGATTAAGCTTTTCCTTGATGCGTGCGCAATAGACCTGCACGGTTTTCATGCTGATGCAGAGAGACTCTGCTATACGACGAGTCTCATAGCCCTGACCCATCATTCGAAAGACCTCCAGCTCACGGTCGCTCAAGGTCTGCACTGACGAACTGTTGGTGCCGCCTTCGATGAGTTTCTCCGTCATCAAGGCTTTGAACTCGTTACTGACGTGCAGCTTTCCTTCCAAGACATCACGTATTGCGATGATTATTTTTTTCGTGGTGTCGCGCTTCGTCACATAGCCACGTGCTCCGGCGCGCAGGGCACGCTCTGCGTAGAGCGATTCATCGTGCATGCTCAGCACCACGACCACAACTGACGGTGCGTTTCGCTTGATGTCCTTGACCAGTTCGAGGCCCGAACCACTGGCGAGCGTGATGTCCACTATGGCCACGTCAGGTTTTAGCGCTCCAATCGCCTGCAATGCTCGCGGTGCATCCTCGGCCTCGCCGCAGACTTCAAGGTCGGGCTGCTGGTGGATGAGATTCGTCAGCCATTCACGGACAAGCGGATGGTCATCCACAAGGAAAATACGACGTTTCTGGATGTATTCTTCGCCTAAACTCATGTTGCATCGTTCTCTTCGTCTCCTTGTAGCAGACAGTCCACCATTGTTCCACACGGAAGTCGTCGGATGTCAATCGTCGCACCGATCATAGACGCGCGGTGGCGCATGATGTGCAGGCCCATGCCGCGCTTCTCCGGCAGCGGTTCGGGCAGGCCACTGCCGTCGTCCTGCACAGTGAGACGAATTCCTTCGAGGCTGTGCGTAAGGCCGATGACCACATGGCTGGAGCGGCCATGCTTGAGCGCATTTCCAAGGGCTTCCTGAGCAATGCGAAAAAGGTGCATTGCAGTGGCGGAGTCGTTAACGAGCACCGGATGCGGAACATCAAACCGGCAGTCAATCTTGGAGCGCTCCGACGTGTTCGTTGCAAGCTCATGAAGAGCCGCCATTAATCCTTCGGCCTCGAATTCCACCGGTGCCAGACCCCGCGCCAGACTCCGTGCCAGATCGATGCCCTCCTCGATCAGACTCACGACGCGCCCCGCTTCGGCAGCCTCGGGCAGTGACTTGGCGATGAGTTTTTCACCCAGCACCTGACCGGCCAGCGCCACTCCCGTAAGATGCTGGCACAGGCTGTCATGCAGATCATGTCCGATGCGCCGTTGTTCGCGCTCACTTACCGCCAGCAATTCTTTTTCTAGCCGCTCGCGAGTGGTCATCTCATTCGTCAGTGCCTGCGTGCGCTCCAGCACCCTGGCTTCCAGTTCGTCGTGCAATGAACGCAACCTTCCCAGCACGCCGACCATCACAAAATAAAACGACAGTGAAAT
>JAYVQB010000520.1:0-3607 GCA_043757085.1 Verrucomicrobiota bacterium | reverse complement strand
CAAGTGTGCGCCGGAAGAACTCATCGCGAAGCTCGGCGACAACAACCTCAAGCAAAGCCATCTGGCGTGGCAGGCCATTGTGGACCGGAAGCTGACGAATCTTGATGAAACGCTTCGTGCATTAATTGGCAACAATAAACATGGGGCAGCAGCATCAGTGCAAGCCTTGTGGGCACTTGAGGGACTCAAATCGAAGAAGCTTACCTACAAATTCATGGAGGAACTTTGTGTCATGCCTGATCGAAATTTACGTCGTGAAGGAGTCAGGATTCTTGGGGTTATTACCCACGCCGGAAGCACTTTTGAGAATGGCTCTCCTATCGAGAGTTCAATTGGATTCTTCGACCACCAGCAACAAACGGATAAAGACCCTGAAGTCAGGGCAGAGATCATTCATCAGGCTACCCTACTTGTCTCTGGCAAAACCGTCAACGGCCAGCCCATTAGTGACAAACATCAATGCGGAGCCATCAGAATACTCGTCTGCATGGCTCACCCCTCACTCGCAACTCCAGTAGGTCCGGCTACGCGCGACGGCAAGCCGATCAAAATCGCAGAAGCCTACGAGCGCGAGTTCGAGCGTTATCTCATCCGCCAGGCATTGGAACAGCACCCCGAAGCCGTCGAAGCCTTCTTGAAAACACCCGAGGCCGAAAAGCTTCCACTGGAAAACCGTCTGCTTGCCACGCTCTCGCTTCCAGCAAAAACCAGTGCGCCGCTTGTCGCCAAGCTTCTCGGTCAGCTCAAGCGTCCGCCGAATGACGAGGAAATTCTGCGCCTTGCCGAAGGTCTGGGCGATCCGGCGGTGAATGAATCTCTCACTGCCGCTCTCAAGAATGACGACTCGCGCGAGAACATCGTCGCTGCACTGCTGCGCCTGCGCACCAAGCTGGATGCGAACAAGCTCGCGCCGTTGCTGCAAACCGCAGCGAAGGAACTCCTTGGTGGCAACGCCGCCTCGCAGGATCTTGCCTTAAAACTCGCAGGAGAATTTCAGTTTACTGAACTGGAAGTGCCGATTGTGGCCCTGTTAAATACTTGGTTGGGCGATCATGCAAACACGCCACGCATCACCGCTGCTCTGCGCACACTTGGATTGATGGGCAGCAAGCAAAGCGAACTCTTTGCCAAACTCGCAACGACGGAGAAAGACCCGCTCATTCGCAACGAAGCTCTCAGCTCACTCGCATCTTCCAAAGCCGATGACGCTGGCTCACGTGTGCTTGCGTTGTGGAAGGAACTCGATTCCGCTGGTCGTCGTCTCGCGATGGACCGTCTCTGCACCACCAAGCCCGGCGCCCACGCGGTGGTCGCGGCTTTGAAAGCCAAGACGCTGAAGGCTGAGGACATGGACGCATCTGCGCTGGATCGTTTGCAGACGGTGCTCGGGGCGAATGATCCAGAACTGACCTTTGTAATGAACGATCTCTCCGCCCTCTTTCGCCCCGTGCTGCGGCTCGATGGCGACAAGCAAGATTATGTGGACACCGGCATCACGCTCGACGGGCCATTCACCGTGGAGACTTGGGTGAAGCTCGACGGGCCAAGCATCAGTAATACTGACGGTATCCTCGGCTCGCCCGGCCAGCTTGATATGAATTTCTATGGCAGCGAGTTCCGCGTATGGGTCGGAGGCTTGAACGATGTCGTTGCTGCAAAGAAAAAAATGGCACCTGACAACTGGACTCACATCGCCGTGACGCGCGATGCGAGCGGCATGATGCAAATCTTTCTCGACGGTGAACTCGATCAAAGTGGCAGTAAGCCCGCACCGCTGAAATTTGAAAACGTGCGCATTGGCTGGACTGCCCAACGGGGATCCATCGGCATGTTCAGCGAGTTCCGCATCTGGAACCGCGCGCGCACGCCGCAGGAAATTCGCGATAACTTTGATCGCGGCATCGACGACAAAGCTAAGAATGACGGACTCGTATTCCGTGGTTCCGGCGACAACTGGCAGAAACTCAACGGCAAGGCGCACATCACGAAGACGAGCAATTTGCCCCCGCTCCTCACTCCAGACGAGGCCAAGGCGCTTGACGCGAAATTCGTCAAGTATCGCGAACTCGCGCAGAAGCCCGGTGGCGATCCTGCCAAAGGAAAGATGGTCGCTGGCATTTGCATGGGCTGTCACCTGATTCAGGGACAGGGCGGCAATCTCGCACCCAACATCAGCGGCGCAGGCACGATGGGACTTGAAGCACTTCTGCGAAATATCATCACGCCCAATGCCGCGATGGAGGCCGGTTACCGCATCTTCCGCGTGGAATTGATAAACGGCGACATCGTGGACTCCTTCTTCGTCAATGAGGACAAGGACGCATTCGTCGTCCGCCAACCCGGCTTGCCGGACAAGCGCATTGCAAAATCCGAAGTGCGCAGCACGAAATACATCCGCCGCAGTCTTATGCCGGAGGGCATCCTCGATGCACTGCCACCGGTGATGGTGACCGACTTGTTCAGCTATTTGATGTCGTTGAAAGGCTGACAGCCGAGTTTTGCTAATGCCATGAGTGTAATCTTTTCGACACACTGCGGAGTGCAGTTGACCGCGTCAGCGGTCAAGGACACAAACGCGTCCCCGCTTTCACCCGTCGCGACGGTCGCATGGCCAGCATGACTGCTAGGCGACTGATCGCTTTTATTCCCTTCTCGGAGAAATTGATTGCCGGAAATTCACTGCCTACTATACCACTGGAATGTGCATCGGAGAAACCTCAAACTCACCGCCTATCTTCGCAGAAAGGCGCATTCTGCGGTGCCAGCTATACGACGGGAGGAATTCGGCCAGTCGTATAATAAGAAGTTGGGCCGCTCCACACGTCATGACTTAGCACATCGCAATCGGGGGCATGATTGCCGCAGGCTTTGATCTCACCGGCGCATACCTCTTGACTGTTTCTCATTCCGGGCGCGCAGTCTTTTTGACTGCTTCGTTAGAGCGCGTCGCGAGAGACCACAGCCCAGCTTATCCCGAAGCTGGACGTGTAGTCGGCATCGGCCCAATCGAGGGCGCTTCTATTACCGTGACCGAAATGATTTACGACACGGACGAGTTGCGGTTCACCAGTCCCGACGGCAAACTCCAGTTCGAGTATGACTCAGGCACTCTCACTTTTACCGATGCGGCGACCTAACCCCTATGAATAGTGTCAAACGTGAAAGTCCGTGTGATAGGTTTTTGAGGGTTAAATAAGTTTTTCTGGCTGAGGTTTGGTCTGGTCTTTGGTAACGGTTGACTTGCTCGCCTCCGATGATCCGCTGCTTGATCGCGTGGTCATGTTCTCCACGAGCGGAAGTTGCAGCACCACCTTCGACAGCGTCCGACGGGTCTCGAGACCCGCCGACCTCTGACGGGACAAAGTCCCATCTTCCATCAGTGAGGTAATTTTCCGCTGAGGCGGATTGATTTGGAGCGGGGGCACGAGCGTCCAAACTGATCAGAGCCGGAACGCTTACATCAACTCTGGGACTGGATGGCGAATTCATCTTCGCCCGCGAAGATTTCTTTCACGGGTGTTTCCTGATGCTCATCCATCCAGCGGTGCAAGGCGGTTTTCATGCGCGCGAAGACTTGCGGAAATTTCGTTTTCACATCGCGCTCGCA
>JAYVQB010000519.1:0-3613 GCA_043757085.1 Verrucomicrobiota bacterium | reverse complement strand
TTTTTATAACTCCTGTATAAGATTACTATTTTTATTGTGAATGCCTCTTCTTCCAAGCCTGAACTCCTCTCCCCATCTGGTAACTGGGACTGCGCCCGCGCCGCAGTCGCTAACGGAGCCGACGCCATTTACTTCGGACTGCCCCGATTCAATGCTCGATTGAGAGCGGACAATTTCTCGGCGGAAGACCTTCCCGCGCTGATGGAATTTCTTCATAAGCACGGCGTGCGCGGCTACTGCGCGTTCAATACGCTCATCTTTACTGGCGAACTCGCGGATGCCGCGCTGCAACTCGAACTGTTGGAAGATGCAGGCGTGGATGCAGTGATCATCCAGGACATCGGACTCGCTCGCATGGTCAAGGCCATCGCGCCCCGACTGCATCTGCACGCGAGCACGCAGATGACGATCACCTCGCCAGAAGGCCTGCGCTTTGCCCGGAAGCTCGGGCTAGATCTCGCTGTTCTGGCGCGAGAGCTTTCTCTGCGCGAGCTGGAGCGATTTCAGAAAGAGGAAAATCCACTGCCGCTGGAAGTGTTTGTGCACGGAGCCTTGTGCGTGGCTTACTCCGGTCAATGTCTCACCAGCGAATCCCTCGGACGCCGCAGCGCGAACCGGGGCGAGTGCGCCCAGGCTTGCCGGATGCCTTATGAATTAGTGGTGGACGGCGAAGTGCGCGATCTCGGCGACAAGCGCTATCTGCTCTCGCCGCAAGACCTTGCCGCCGTGGAGGAAATTCCGCGCCTCATCGAACTCGGCGTAAAGAGTTTTAAGATCGAAGGCCGCTTGAAAACGCCCGAGTATGTCGCCGCCGTCACGCAAGTCTATCGCAAGGCCATCGACGCTGCGCTTAATCATTCCACATTCAACGATCGCTACGCGCTGGAGATGAGTTTCAGTCGCGGCCTCTACCCCGGATGGATGCACGGAGTGAATCATCAGGAACTGGTCGGTGCCCGATTCGGGAAAAAGCGTGGGCCGCTGCTCGGTGAAGTGCGCGGAGTTTTTCGCGACGCGGTGGAGTTGACCGATTTCCTGGTGCCGCTCAAGCCCGGCGACGGCGTGGTGTTTGAGAATCCCGCCGACACCGATCACGAGCAAGGCGGCTACGTCTTCACGGTGCAGGGGCGCATCTTGGAATTCCGACACGGGAAGATTGATTTCACGGCCATTCGCGAAGGCACACGAGTCTATAAAACGAGCGATCCGGCAATGGAGCGTGCGTTGCAAAGCACTTACAAAGGCGAGATTCCCATTCGCAAAAACATTGGGCTGCACCTTTCGCTGAGCGGACGCGCAGGCTCGCCATTGAGGATGGAAGCATTGGATGAAAAACTAAATTCCATCGCTCATGTGGAATCGGCGATACCGCTGGACACCGCATTGAAAAAACCGCTGACCCGCGAGTCGCTGCACGAGCAGCTCAACCGACTCGGCGGCACACCATTTTTTCTCCAATGGCTCGACGTGAATTTGGAAGGCGAGGTGATCCTGCCCGTCAGTGAATTGAACCGGATGCGGCGTGAACTGGTGATGAAATTGGAAACTCGTAGCAAGGGCATTCAGCCCTTGTCCGAGCAAGGGCTGAATGCCCTTGCTACAACTGAATCCGAGCGAAAACCCGTGCTGCCTGAAATGCTGGCGACCATCTTTGCCCAACGCGATACCGCCTATCGGGAAACAGCATCGCGCCTTCATGTGCTCTGCCGCAGCAACGAACAAATCATGGCCGCGTTGAAGCTCGGTGTCTCGCGGGTGTATGTGGATTTCGAGGATGTGCGATTGTTTGCCGCAGCCGTCCAACTCGTCCGTCAGCACGGCGGCGACACAGAAGTTTTTCTCGCCACACCGCGCATTCAGAAACCGGGAGAAGCCGGATACTTTAAGCTCATCACGCGCGCGAAACCCGACGGCGTGCTGGTGCGCAATCTCGGCGCCATCGACGCGTTTGCCACTGCTGGCCTCCGCATGACCGGAGATTTTTCACTGAACGTGGCCAATCCCCTCAGCGCAGAATTTCTCATCAACTCCGGCTTGGAACAGGTCACGGTGTCTTATGATCTGAACATCGATCAAGTTCTCGATCTATTGCGCGCGGCTCCGCCATCGTGGTTCGAGCTGACGATTCACCAGCACATGCCAATGTTTCACATGGAGCACTGCGTTTTCGCCGCCTTCATGTCCGATGGAAAAACGTCCCTCGATTGCGGACGCCCCTGCGAGAAGCATCAGGTCAAACTGCGCGACCGCGTCGGCATGGAGCATCCGCTCAAGGCCGATGTCGGCTGTCGCAACACCCTCTTCAATGCCGTGCCGCAGACCGGCGCGAGATTTTTTGGTTCATTGAAAGACGCCGGCCTGCGCTGCTTCCGCGTGGAGTTGATGGAAGAGAATGAGGTCGCCGCCACGCGGGTGATCAGCCTCTATCAAGAGCTGCTTCAAGGAACACGCGGCAATGAAAATCTCTGGCGCGAACTGAAGGCGCAATCGAAACTCGGAGTTACCAGCGGAACGCTGCGCGAGTCATCGTAAAGTCCGTCTCATTTCATGTGGCGGACGCGAAGGAGAGCTGGAACGCGAATTCAAATTTGGGTGGACGGAGAGAGCATCGTCGATTTGGGAGATGAAAAAATGTCCCAGCCGTTCCTGAATGCTTCTGATGTCCACACCCTTCATCAGTAGATGCGTCGCATAAGAATGGCGCAAGGTATGCGCCACCACCTTCACGGCATTGGCCAGTGCGCGAGACACCCGACTCTCTGGCGCATGATGCCGCCGCACGATGCCGGAGCGTGGGTCAGTCGAGTCATGGTCAGAAGGAAAAAGCCAGAACCACTCCCAGCGCTCGCCCGCCTTGGGTGATTTCACATCAAAAGCATCTGGCATCTCCACGCCCGGTGCGTTTGCCCGGCGATCCGCCTCCCACAAGCTTCGGGCATAGGCCATCTGCTCGCGCAGGACGCCGTGCAGCTTTTGCGGCAACTCCAGACAGCGGTCTTTATCTCCTTTACCACCTCGGATCGTGAGCACGCTCGCATTCACATCCATGTCCTTGATGCGAATTTTCAGACACTCCGCCAGCCGAAGACCGCAGCCATAAAGCAGCCGCGCCAGCAAGGCCTCAGTGCCGCTCATCGCATCCAGCACCGCGCGCACCTCATCCACGGTCAGCACTACCGGAACCCTTTTTGGACGGCGGGGACGATGCTTTTCGATGTCCTTGAGTTCCTTTCCAATCACCTGACCGTAGAGAAAGATCAGGGCGTTGAGGGCTTGATTATGGGTGGACGCCGCCACATCCCGATCAACGCACAAGTGCTTCAAGAAATCGCCGATCTCTTTTTCTCCCAACTCTGAAGGATGCCGCAGATGATGAAAGCGCACGAACTATTTATACCACATCACATAAGCATCCTCCGTGTGCCTTGAGTAGTGTTTCACGCGCACTGCGGCACGAAGTTGTTCCTCGAGTTTAGGCTTTTCCATATTGAAATGGCGCATTATTGAAGGCTCTTGAATAATACATATTTTTGACCACTATCCATCAATAATGGTAATATTTCTTGCTACAGCGCATTATTAAACATTCGCTCGCCCATCTCCCGTAGAAAAA
>JAYVQB010000518.1:0-3615 GCA_043757085.1 Verrucomicrobiota bacterium | reverse complement strand
CGCCCAGATGCACCTGGCCGACATCATTGGAGTCATCGTTGATCAAGCCAATCACCCTCTGAGTGTGCGTGCCGGTGATGCGCAACTCCTCGTCAATCTCACGCTCCACACCATTGAAATAAGTCGTGCTGGCCAGTGAATCTTCCCGCTCGTCGTGGGGATTGATGTGGCCGCCGATACCGATGCTTCGCTTCGCGTGCAGCCGTTTTTCGCCCCCTTTTCCACCACGCGAATAGACAAGGTATCGCCCTTGGTGGTGAAAGATTGAGTAGGGGATGATCTGCTTGTGGGTTGGATCCGTTTCCGCATCGGGTCGGGCCATGAAGAAATTGTTTCCCTTCGCCAGAATGACGTCGAGATAGCGATTCGCATCAGGTTGAAAACCCTGGAAGGCTCCGATTTGGTCAAAGAGCGAGCGTTTGATGACGAGGATGTGTTCGATAGACATGCTCTTTTGGTTAGTTGAGGGAGGCGTTGCGGGCAAGTCCTTGTGGTCATTTTGTTAGAATCGCTTACCATGAAGCGTAATTTCACTGTCAGATCCGACCGTATATTTTTCATGACTGGCCATACATACAAAATCACCACCATCGCGTTCATCGCCGCGTGTCTCATCGTTCGCGCTGAGGCCAAGGTCGAGTTCAATCGCGACATCCGTCCAATCCTCTCTGACACTTGTTTTCATTGCCACGGCTTTGATGAAAAAGAACGCAAGAGCGGGCTGCGACTCGATGTCCGGGACGATGCCTTGAAGCCCGCCAAGTCCGGCGCTGTGGCTATCGTGCCTGGCAATATTGAAAAGAGCGAACTCATCGCCCGCGTCATGACCACGGATGAAGACGATCTCATGCCGCCGACGAAGCTGCACAAGCCGCTCACTCAGCAGCAGAAGAATTTGTTGAAACAATGGATCGCCGAGGGCGCGGAGTATCAGGGGCATTGGGCCTTCATCACTCCCAAGGCACCGGAAGTTCCCAAGGTGAAATTGCTCGGGACACAACCGCTTGACGCCTTCATTCAGGCTCGGCTGGAGAAGGATGGATTGCAGCCTTCTCCCCCTGCGAACAAGGCCACGTTGATCCGCCGCGTCACCCTTGATTTGACTGGCCTGCCACCGACACCCGAGGAGGTGGATGCCTTTTTGAACGATTCTTCACCCCAGGCCTACGAGCGAGTGGTGGATCGCCTGCTAGCCTCCCAGCATTATGGAGAAGAAATGGCCATGCAGTGGCTGGATTATGCGCGCTATGCCGATAGTCACGGCTTCCAGACCGATAGCAGCCGCACCATGTGGCCCTGGCGCGATTGGGTGATCAAAGCGTTCAATGACAACATGCCCTTCGACGAATTCACCATCCAACAGATCGCGGGTGATCTGTTGCCGAACGCGACCCGCTCCCAGATTGTCGCCACCGGATTCAATCGCAATCATCGTCTCAATGGCGAGGGCGGAATCATTCCCGAGGAATGGCGCATCGAGAATATCATTGACCGGGTCGAGACCACCAGTTTCACCTGGCTGGGACTTACTTTGAACTGCTGCCGCTGTCATGATCACAAGTATGATCCCTTCACGCAGCGAGATTTTTATTCTCTTTTTGCCTTCTTCAATAATGTTGCCGAGACCGGAACCATCTTGGACGGCTCTAATCGCTCAGGAGGCAACATCGATCCCGCCATTCCGGTGCCGACGCCGGAGCAGGAAATGAAATTTGTTGCCCTCAAGTCGGAGATCGAGTCCTCAATGCAAAAGGTTGAGGAGGAGGCGAAAGCGCTGCCCAAGTTGATGGCAGAATGGGAGGCAAAGGCGCTCACTCAATTGACCGCAGAAACGAGCGCGTGGAGTCTGCTCGAACCGGAATCGGTGAAGTCGCAGGGCGGCGCAACTTTAGCGAAACAAACAGACGGCAGCTATCTTGCCAGTGGCACGAACCCGGCCGAGGATGTCTATGTCGTCACCGCAAAAATTCCCCAAGGTGCGCCCGTCAGTGCGTTCTTGCTCGAGTGTCTGCCCGATGAGAGCTTGCCGAACAAGAGTTTGGGCCGCGCACCAAACGGGAATTTTGTGCTGATCGAGTTCGAGGTCGATGTTGTGACAGCGGAAAACGCAGGCAATCCGGTGCAGGCAAAAATCGTCAAAGCGGAGGCCGACTACTCGCAAACAGGCTACGAAATCACAAATCTTCAAGTCGCGCCCGATGGCAAGAAGCAAAAAAAACAGGAGAAGCGCGGGCCGGGATGGGCAGTGGACGGCGACACCAAGCGCGAGGCTCGAAAGGCGATGTTCGTCCTCGACGAGCCAGCTCCTGCGGGATCATCCATTACCATCACCTTGAAGCACGGCGCCTTCGACCAGCACAGTATTGGTCGCTTCCGACTGTCCATCTCAACCGTGGCCGCAAGCGCGGTAAAGCTCGACGTAAAATCCGGCCTGACCGCCATGCGCTCTATCTTGAGCACACCGGCGGCGAAACGCAGCGCCCAGCAGAAGTCCGAACTGGGGAAATATTTCCGAGCCAATGTCGCCAGCCCATTGCGTGAAGCAGATCGCAAATTAGCCGCTGCGCAAAAAGCGGTCGAGGACTTTGAGGCGACAATGCCGACAGTCATGGTCATGAAGGAACTCGACAAGCCCCGCGATGCTTTCATTCTCAAACGCGGCGAATATGACAAGCCGGGCGACAAGGTCACGATGGCCACGCCCGCCGTGCTTCCGCCCATGCCGAAGGATGCTCCACTCAACCGGCTGGGACTAGCCATGTGGATCGTCGATCCGAAAAATCCTCTCACCGCTCGCGTTTGGGTCAATCGCACATGGTCGAAATTTTTCGGCAACGGTTTGTGCAAGACCACAGAGAATCTCGGTTCTCAATCCGATTGGCCCAGCCATCCCGAATTGCTCGACTGGCTGGCCACGGAATTCATCCGCATGAAGTGGGACATGAAAGCCTTCCAAAAAATGCTGGTGATGAGCGCGACCTACCGGCAGTCATCGAAGATCACGAAAGACCTGTTGGAACGCGACCCCGAAAATCGTCTGTTGGCCCGCGGCCCGCGTTTTCGATTGAGCGGTGAATCCGTGCGCGATCAGGCGCTCGCCATCTCTGGATTGCTAGCACCGAAGATTGGAGGCCCCAGTGTGCGGCCCTACATGCCCGAGGGCGTGTGGGATGAAACCAGCAAATACGGCGACCTGCGCGGCTACAAAGCCGACAGCGGCGAGAGTCTCTACCGTCGCAGTTTTTACACCATCTGGAAACGCACCGCCGCTCCACCGACGATGCTGATCTTTGATGCTCCAACTCGCGAGATATGCACCGTGAAACGCAGTCGGACCAACACTCCCTTGCAAGCGTTGGCCTTGCTCAATGAAGTCACTTTCGTCGAAGCCTCACGTGCCTTGGCCCAGCAAATGATGGCAAAAAGTGCGAAACCGGAAGAACGCATCGCATACGGATACAAGCGCGCCACCGCTCAAGCCATTGATGAAGCATCGATGAAAGTCTTGCTCACAGGTCTGAATGATCGCCTGACTTACTTCAAGGCCCATGTTGAAGATGCCAAGAAACTCATTGCACTCGGCAACAGCAAGCCTGACCCCAAGCTCGATCCAGC
>JAYVQB010000517.1:0-3626 GCA_043757085.1 Verrucomicrobiota bacterium | reverse complement strand
TTTGCAATGCCTAGGCCATGGCGAGGAAGGTTTTCCCCGTTCCAGCGGGACCGGTGCCGAAAACGACCTCATGTTCTCGCATGGCCTTGATGTAATCGAGTTGACCGCGTGTTTTGGCCAGAACCGGGGGCTTTCTTGCGGAGCCTAGCAGCCGCATTTCCATGATCCGGTCGGCAGGAGCTTCTGACTAGGGCTTGCGGCTGTTGTCCACGAGCAGTTGAAACATGGGAGCTGTGACTTCGCCACCCTGGCGCCTGATTTTTTCCAGTTCATTGAGCACCTTGCGGGCGGACTCGATGTTTTCGTCGGTTCCTTCCAGCCGGATCCAACCGTCGCTAGAGGTCACTCGGACATCAAACGCCACGCCAAGCACCTTCAGGTTTCTGATGTCATTTCCCAGCAAGGAATGAAGGAAACGCCGCGGTCTCGTAAGTGATCGTGGCGATGGGCATGGACAGCCAAAAACCTGCCTCGATTAACGATACCCATAAGCCAAGGCCCATGTCACCCCGCGCTCCTTTTTGCTCTTCACGAAAAACACGACGGTGTAAGTTCCCGTCTTCGGTGGGTTCACTCTCACGGAGCAAGAGTGCTTGCCCTCTTTGCGCTCCATGTGAACGGGACGGTTTTTGTCATCATAGATGGCCAGATCAAGTTCGCAGTCCGGGTTCGCGGTGCCGAGCCAGAAGGCATATTCATTACCTTTGAACAACTGATGATGAACGGCGAGCTTCTGTCCGCTCTCCACCTCGCCGTTCCAGTAGTCTTCGCGCACGGTGTAACCCTGATCGACATAGGGCTTGGCTGCATCCATCGTGTAATCGTGAGCTTCATCCACCGTAGCACGGACGACTGCCAGCCCGAAGGTGAGCAGCACTGCGAAGAGCAGGCCAAACTTAGACTTGGGCGGTTTCATCATCGCGTTCTTCATGATATTATTTTCCCGCCTTCTTGTTTTGCAGCATCATGGCCAAAAGTTCTTCGCAGGTGGTCTGGATGGACTGCACTTTGTCCTGTGGGAAATTTCCATCGGCCACATCCATGTCCTTGCGGATTTTGTTCAACCCTTTACTGATGGCCGCCACGAGTTTGTTGTTGCGCGCCGTATCAGACATGCCGCCGACGGCTTTGGAGAAATGATCGACCAGCATCGGCTGGTTGAGAAGTTCCGCGCGATCCAGCGTGTAGGCTTTCGTTACCACGGAGGTCACGGACGCTGTGCCTCGCAGCCAGCCGCCCAAACTTACGCATTGGGCAAGGTCGCCGTCGCGCATCCGGTCCATTTCCGCACGGACCGTGGCTTGCGTCTGGTCGAGTTCTTTGCGCACGGCCTTCCAGTCTTCTTTCTTCACCGCATCCAGAATGCTCTGGGCGTGGCGCGTGACAGACTTGCCGAGGCCGAGCCTCGTGGAGAGATTAATCACATCGTGACCAATGTCTTCGACTGCCGGGCGATCCTTGGCCTGAACCGCGACGAAACCTTCCGCGACGACAGAGCCGAACACCAGCGAGAGTTCCATGCGATCCGTCGTGTCCGGCATCTTCACCTTGCGCACTTCATCCTTCCAGTTCGGATTGCCCAGTTTGTCGAGCACGGCGAAAATCTCACTGGGCACTGGCACCACGACCTCGTCCACGACATAACCGGGGAACTTTCCGGCCTCGACTTTTTCGACGCCGGATTTTTCTGCCAGTGCCGTGGTTGCGATAATAGAAAGAAAAATGCCACTCACACGCGGCATCCATTGAAGTTTGTAGAAGTGAATCATGAGTTGTATTGGTGACACAGACATCCGAAACGCTGTAATCAGTTCAAAAAAGCGTAGAAATATTATCAACGCAACCATTTTGGCTGCACGTTTCCTCATTTTTCATGTGCAACTATTGTCCTGAAATGCCCGCGAGAACCACCACTCCATGAACGTTCATCTTGTCCAGTCCGATGTGTTTTGGGAAAACCACGCCTCCAACCATGCGAAAATCCGCGACTTGCTCGATGCTGCACGCCCCGCACCCGGATCGCTCATTGTTCTGCCGGAGATGGCCTTCAGTGGATTCAGTATGAACGTTGCCGCAGCGACACAATCAGATGCACGGGAAGATGAAGCGTTTCTTCGTCAAATGGCTGCCCTTTATCAAAGCACCATCGTGAGTGGAGTCGTCAGCCGCGCTCCTGGCGGATGTGGCGCGAATCAAGCCGTGGTCATCGCACCCGACGGTGCCATGCTCGCCCGATACACGAAGCTCCAGCCCTTTTCGCCTGTGGGCGAGAACGAGCCTTATCCTGCTGGAAAGGAAATCGTCACCTTCCCGTGGAACAGATTCAATGCCGCACCGTTCATCTGTTACGACCTCCGTTTCCCCGAGCACTTTCGCGCCGCCGTTAAGCTCGGGGTAAATCTGTTCGTGGTCATCGCCAACTGGCCAGTGAAACGGCATCATCATTGGCTCACGCTGCTGCAAGCGCGCGCAATTGAAAATCAGGCGTTCGTCGTCGGTGTGAACCGGTGCGGCAGCGATCCCGGCAACTCCTACAACGGACGCAGTATCGTCGTCAGTCCTCACGGACACATCGTCGCCGATGCCGGTGAAGGTGAGCGCGTTCTAAGTGCGCGCATTGATTTCGATGAAGTCCGTCAGTGGCGCGAGCAATTCCCCGCGCTGAGCGACTTGAGGTGATCAAACCTTAGCCTGAAGCTGCCGCTCCGCCCGCCAGATTTCCCGATGACCCGCCACCCATTCGGTAAGCGCGCGTTCGAAGCCAATGTCGCGTCCTTCCCGCTGGCTCTCGATCCATTTATAACGGCGGATTTCCTCCCGTTCGGCGAGGAACTCTTTGTAGTAATCCGGTTCTGAATTGCGTTGGGCCACGTGCAGGTATTCGCCAGCGCGCCCCGGTGGTCAATACAATAATCCTGCTTGAACGAGCGATGTCGCAGCTTAAAGAAAGCCTCTCACATGCGCCTCACCCATAAAGTCAAAAAAGTCTTCAACCTCGACGCCTGGCAAAGCACCAAGGCCATGCTGCGACGTCTGTCCTACCCGTTGCCCGTTCAGCCGTTCATCGACGCCATCGACAAGGACGGTTTTGAAAAAATCCGCGCCCGTTATTACAACCCGAAGGAGAAGGTCAATCCCAAGAAGTATCTCAACCTCGATGTCTGGATGCGCACCAATGTGAAACGTGTGCGTGACCACCGCATCCGTCAGGGGCCGCCGAAACTTCGCATCCTCGACATCGGCTCCGGCTCCGGCTACTTTCTGCACGTTCTAAAATGCCTTGGCCACGATGTGCTTGGCATGGACATCGACACCGAACCGGTCTTCCGCGAAACCTTCGCGCTGCTCAAGCTGCCGCGCATCATCTGGCGCATTGAACCCTTCCAGCCCTTGCCGGACCTCGGAGAGAAATTCGATTTCATCACCGGCCACATGACCTGCTTCAACCGACGCGCCGACGACACCCACTGGGGCAAAGAAGAATGGGAATACTTCCTCAACGACCTCCTCAAGCATCTCAAGCCCGGCGGCAACATCCAGTTTGATCTCAACCCTCTCCGCGATGGCCGTCACATGGAACCCGCCCTGCGCGACTGGTTCAAATCCATCGGCGGAAAAATTGACCG
>JAYVQB010000516.1:0-3642 GCA_043757085.1 Verrucomicrobiota bacterium | reverse complement strand
TGAACGCCGCCGTGCTCAGCATGTGAACTTCGTCGATGTAATAGATTTTGAAGCGTCCGCTCGCGGGGGCGAATCTCACTTCATCGCGCAGCTCGCGCACCTGATCCACGCCGTTATTGCTCGCGCCGTCGATCTCGCGGACATCAAGAGCAGAGCCGCGCTCGATCTCAATGCACATTGGTTCATCAGGATCGAAGTCCACCCGTGGGCCATTGGAGCAATTCAGAGCCTTGGCGAGAATGCGCGCCGTGGAAGTCTTGCCCGTGCCGCGCGGGCCGACAAAAAGATAGGCGTGAGCCAATCGTTTCTGTTCGATGGCATTGCGCAGCGTGCGCACGACATGATCCTGTCCCAGCACATCGTCAAAGGTGCGGGGACGGTATTTTCTGGCGAAGACCTGATAGCTCACGAGCGCATCCTAGCGGGGTGCGGCGCACTTTCCACCGCGTGTTTTGTTTTTTGTTTCAAATCCTTGCGGCGCGCCTAATTTGCCGCATGAACCGCAGGCTGTGCGCCATCTCCCTCTATATAGTGATGCCGTTTTTTCTCGGCAGTTGCGGCTTGGCAGGCAAATGGTTCCGCCCCAAGCCCAAGCCGGACAAAACCCCGCCCCACGATCTATTCATCGGCACCATCGAGTCGGTCAATCCCGAGCAGCATTTCGTGCTCATCCGCACGGTCATGCGAACCACTTTGCAGGCTGGCTCCAAGTTGGAAACAAGGCCCACGACCGGGAGCAGAGCCAGACTTACGATCACGCCGGAACAGAAGCTCAACTTCCTCGCCGCGGACATCACGGAAGGCTTTCCTCAAGTTGGCGAGGCCGTGGTAGCACCGCCGCAACTCACTGTAACACCTGCGCCCGGAAGCGAATTACCGACGATTCAACTACCCTTGCCCCCCGGAGGACTGCCGCCGCCCATTCATTAAAAATGCTCACCGAATCTGAAGCTCTCCAACGCATCCTTGATGCGATCATTCCCCTGCCCTCGCGGTTGGTGTCGCTGACCGATGCGCTGCATGGCTTTGCCGCGCAGCCTTTAAGCTCAACGGTGCCGCTGCCGGGCTTCGACAATTCCTCGATGGACGGTTACGCCATACGCGCCATCGACTCTCAAAGTAAAAATCCAATGCGAGTCATGGGCGCTCAACCCGCAGGTGAATCGCGAAGCCTCAAGCTGGAACCACACTGCGCCATTCGCATTTTCACTGGCGCACCGTTGCCAGAAAATGCTGACGCCGTCATCATGCAGGAAGATGTCACGACGCAAAATGACGGCGCGCAAATCATCTGCAATGAACCCGTCGCGCATCACGAAAACGTCCGTCTCACTGGCTGCGATCTTTGTATCGGACAGCGTATGCTTGATCGCGGGGCGCGACTTACCCCTACGCTCCTCAGCGTGCTGGCTTCACAGGGAATTTCTGAAACCGCCGTCCACTCCGCGCCGCGAACCGCCATTGTCACCACGGGCGATGAACTGGTCGCGCCCGGTGCGCCTTTGCAGCAGGGACAGATTTACAACTCGAATGCCGTGATGATGCAATCGCTCGCAAAGCAAATGGGCGTCAGTGACGTGACCGTCTTGCATCTGCCCGATGATTTGCAGCGCACGACCGATGAACTTCGCACTCTGATCGAGACCCATGACTTTATCATCCTCTCCGGCGGCGTGTCAGTGGGCGATCACGATTGCATCCGGCCTGCGTTGCAAGCGCTCGGCATCGCGCCCGATTTTTGGCGCGTGAAAATCAAGCCGGGCAAACCGTTGCTGTTTACCAATGCGCAACGTTCCGATGGCAGCACATGCCACATCTTCGGACTGCCGGGCAACCCGGTTTCGTCTTACGTCACGTTCCAGCTTTTCGTGCGCCCAGCGCTGCTGCGCGCGATGGGCGCGAACGGAACAGCGCTCCAGCTTTCGCAATCTCACGCCACTTTGACAGCGCCACTCTTAAACAAAGGAGATCGCCCACACTATCTGCGCGGAAGCTTGGAAGCCGGACGCTTCACTCCGCAAGGCGTGCAACAATCTCATGCGCTGTTTGCCTTGAGCCAGTCCAATGCCCTGCTGCGAATGGAGCCGGAAGCATCTCTGGCTGCGGGCGCGGAAGTGATGGTGCTACTGGTCTAAAAAAAGATGGAGCGCGAGTGTGTCGTTAGACCACTCGCCTAATTCTGTTATGCCGCATCGCCGTAGCGACTGACTCCCAGACTGCCAAGCTGAAGGAAAGCTTGGCGAGTAGGCATTCGCCATACTCGCGCTCCTTCTCGTTTCGATTCACAACGGCGTGATGCGGATGTTCTTGAACCACACTTCATCGCCGTGGTCCTGGAGCATCAGCTTGCCTTTGCCTGACGCGAAACCCGTCGCTTTGGAGAACTTGCTTTTCGCGATGCGCTGCTTCCAGTCATCACCTTTGGTGTCCGCTTCCACGGCCAGCTTGCCGTTGAGGAAGTGCTGAATGACGCCGTCTTTGACGATGACTTTGCTCTTGTTCCATTCACCGGCGGGCTTGACTGCTTTGTCGGGAGCCGCGCCTTTGATATCGTAAATACTGGCGGTGTTGTGCGAGTCACCTTTCTTTGCATCTGCGTGACGCTCGTCGTCAATCATCTGATATTCGATGCCGATCCAGTTCGGCTTGTCAGCGGCTTTGCCCGCATTGATCACCCAATATTTCAATCCGCTGTTCGCGCCCAAAGCGACCTTCCATTCCCATTCGATCTCGAAGCTCTCGTATTCCTTCTTGCTGATGAGGTCCCCGGCCTTCGCCGTGCGATGAATGACTCCATCCGCTTCTGCCACCCAGCCCGAGGGAGCGGGCGCACCTTTGGCATCCGTGAAATCAGCGAGGCTGAGTGCGATGGGATCGGCGGCGAAAAGACTGCCGGTAACGAAGAAGAGAGCGAGGTAGAGTTTCACGCTGGTAATGTAGGTGATGCGTCTCGCTTCACAACTCAAAACCTCAATCCTGCGAAGCGAGACGCGTCGCCTACTCTGATTTTCCGAACCACATCATGTGCTGCCACGGAAGGCCGTCGAACTCCTTGACCACTTTGAATCCGTTTGCGGTCAGCTCCTTGGTCAGCTGTGCCTTGCTCATCTTATGCTCGGGCTTGATGGGCACAGTCTCGTCCTCGGCGCGATACTCCAGAAACACCAGCACACCACCGGGCTTCAATGCCTTTCGCATCGCTTTCAACATCTCTGCCGGATGATCGAACTCGTGATACACATCCACGATGAGGATCAGGTCCAACGTGTTGTCCGGCAGCTTCGGATCATAAGTGAGACCGAGCACTGGAATGAAGTTCGTCACGCCTTCTTTCTTCGCATTTTCATCGAGCATTTTTAGATACGGCTCTTGAATCTCCACGCCATAGACCTTGCCATCCGGCGCAACCGCCTTGGCCATTGGAAAAGTGTGATAACCATTTCCACAACCCATGTCGCAGACCATCATCCCCGGTTTCAATTCCAACTTCTCACGCATCAGCGATGCCGCCTCTTCCTGCTCGCGCTTGTGCCGCACCAGCCAGTTCGCCCCCGTGAAATGCATCGTGTGTGCCACCGTGCGCCCCATGTATTCCGTGACGGCAGCCGGCTCGTTGACGGCAGCAGGTTTCTCCGTTTCAGC
>JAYVQB010000515.1:0-14393 GCA_043757085.1 Verrucomicrobiota bacterium | reverse complement strand
GTTCCACAGTATTTCAGAAAGGGCTGACGCCCGCGATTGTCGTTCGCTCGGCGTTGGAAGAGAAATGGAAAGCCCTCGACGGCAGCCGCGACGCCAGCCTGAGTGGGTTCGTGACCGACCGTGTGCGCCCGCATTTCAATGAGGCGGCACTGGTGAGGGGTGGCAATCCTGAGCTAGATGATTATGTCCGTCGAAGCAAAGGGCAGCCACTGCCCGGTGATGAGGGGCAGGTGCGCGATCAAGTGACCCAGCGCGCACTCGATTTATTGAAATCCTCCGATTTTGCCGCCCAGTTCAAGCTCGACTGGCAGGCGAAACCAAGTCTGCTCGACCAGGGTGCTAGTGACGCAAAGATTGGAATCCCGGCTGACCATGAGTGATATCCGAATCGAGGCCAAAGTCGTCATCAGTGAAGTGCTCAGCGAGCGTGTCTGCCGGGCAGCCTTGCCCAACGGGAAAATCATCACTGCCTACTTGCGGAAAAGAGATCCGATCACGCCGGTATGCCCCGGAGATGAGCGGATGGTGCATTTGTCATTGTGCAATTTCAGTGAAGGCCGGCTCCAGCCGCCCGAAAATATACACACGCATAATAAGTGAATAATATTCTTGTGTCGAGATTGAAAAAAACGCGTCAATATATTTACATATCAATAATGCATTAAATGCACATGTTGAGGCTTTTGTGTTAATTACACAAAAGTATTATTACGCCCTATAATTGGGTTGCTACTGTGAGATTTTTAGTTGTCTGAAAGACTGTGAATAGCACTGGAACGTAAGCGTCAAGCCAAGCCACTTGTTGAATGACTGGTCATTGGTCATGACAGATGCTTTTTTTCGAGACCTGCAACTCACCGCGGAGAAGGGGAGGGCACTGGACGTCTCAAAATCATCCTCAATCATTGCGGCAATGTGCAACTCGACGGCAAGCCGCTCGGTCCTGCGTGGGTCAAAAAAATGCAGACCGTGGCAAAATTTCCAAACGTCTTTTGTAAAGTGTTGGCAGGCGCTCCATCTCGCGTTGCATTGCCAGCGCTCCACTTCAGGCCAACAGAACTTCGTCAGGTTATACTGCGATTATCCAAAGTTCGGCGGGCCTTCTGGGACTTGCGGGACAGGTCGGCTTTATGTTTGTCAGTCGTGATACTACAAAAAAGCCTCCCCGATACTCGGGGAGGCTTTTGAAAATTTCGAAGACTGGTAGGCCGAAGCTTACTTTTTCTTCTTTTTTGCGGCACTTAGTTCTTTTTTGGAGAGGAAGCCATCACTGTCTTTGTCCAGTTTGGAGAATTTTTTCTCGGCTTTGACTTTGTCTTTCGCACCTGCGATGAACTCGGCTTTGCTGATCTTGCCGTCGTTGTCGGTGTCGAGTTTGCTGAAGCCGTCACCACCCTTGGATTTTTTAGCCTGAAGGCTGCCAAAGGAGCAGATGAGGACAAGGGAGAGAAGAGTTGCGATTTTGGTTTTCATGTAGTTTTTTTGTTTGGTTAGCTTTGGGGAAATACCCTTACACGCCCGGTAACGAGAAGGAGATTGGCATCTTGCAAAAAATCCGAATTATTTTGTGAAGGGACTGGTCGCGAGTTTTTTGAAGGCTTCCTGCGCCTTGGTGATGCTATCCTTGGGACCGGTGAACTTGATGAAGACGTTTGATTTCGCTCCGGCAAGGATGGCTCCGCAGAGTGTATGGTCGGGTTTGGAGGTTTTTGCTCCGCCGGGCATGCCGTCCATGTAGGTTCCGGTGACGGTGAGGAGGATGACCTTGGTGCCTTTGAAATCGAGATCTTCCTTTTTCACCTCGGGGGTGCCTTCGAACTGACCGACCCAGCGTTGGATGTTGGCATCAATGCCGCCGCTGGGGCCGCCGAAGTCATAGAACTTGGCGTCGAGCGGTGTGCCGCCTTCAACCGGAAACTGTAGGACAGCCTTGGTCATCATGCCGGTGTTTTGTCCTTGAGCCCAAGGGGCGGCGACTTGGAAGTCGAATTCACCAATGGTGAGTTTGGAATCCTCGGCGTGCAAGGTGGCGAGTGTGGCGAGCGATGTGATGAGGGCGAGGGTGAGTTTTTTCATAGTTTTGAAAGAGGGTGAGGTTGAAATAAAAAGGGCCGTCTCGGCGTGAGACGGCCCCAAATGGGTCGATGGTTATTTGGTCACTGTGAGGATGCCATTCATCAGGATGGAATGGCCCGGGAAGGTGCAGAGGTAAGGATATTCTCCGGCTTCATCAGGCACGGTAAATTCCACCGATCCGCTTTGCCCAGGCTGGATGAGCTTGGTGTGGACGATGATGTCGGTGGACTCAGGAATGTAGTCTTTGGCCATGGCATTGGGATCGGTGAGCATGGCATTGGCCAGGGCAATTACCTTGTCCTTGGAGCCGACTTTGAGAACCAAAAGATTGTGCGGCTGCGGGAGGGCGCTTTTGTTGTCGAGCGTGATTTTCACCTTCGTGCCGGCTTTCGCGGTGAGCGCCTTCTTGTCGTAGGCGAGAGGATTTGCGGCGTCGGGCTTGAGCACGAGTTCCGTCACATCTTCGGCAAGGACGGATGCGTTGAGCAATGTGAAGGCGCAGGTGGAGGCTAACAGTTGGCGGAGTTTCATTTTTGTTTTGTTGTGATGGATTTCAGTGGGATAGGTATCGGAAAGGAAATGCCTTGTTACCATTTTTCAAATGAAAATCATGGCCAATCGCAACCCTCCGGAATGATAAGAATACGCGACAAATCATACCTGGGACGTAAGTTTTCATAGCGAGCGGCGTATTCTACCAAGTAGTTCACCTCAAACCATGTCCGTCATCACCTCTGCAATCAATCGCCGCGGCTTCCTGCGCGGTGCCGGTGCTTTGATCGCTCTGCCAGCGCTGGAATCACTAGGCTTTAAAGCCTTCGCAGCGCCCAAGTCCGTTGCTGCACCCCTGCGAATGGGCTTCCTCTACATCCCGAACGGCGTGAACGTCCATGAGTGGGCCGTAAAAGGAGAGGGCAAAAACTTCAACCTCTCCAGCACCCTCAACGCCCTCCAGCCCTTCAAGGGCGACATCTCCGTGCTCTCAAATCTCGCCCATACCGCCGGTCGCGCCAATGGCGACGGGGCAGGGGATCACGCGCGAGCCACTGCCACCTTCCTCACTGGCTGCCGTGCCAAGAAAACCGCAGGATCAGACATCCGTCTCGGACAATCCGTGGATCAGCTTGCAGCGGATCAGATCGGGAGCAAGACCCGCCTCGCCTCGCTCGAGCTCAGCACTGACGGCGAGCGCGCCTCCGGACGTTGCGACTCCGGTTACAGTTGCGCCTATCAATACAACCTCTCATGGAAAAGCGAAACCATGCCCATGGCCCCTGAGCAAGACCCGCGTCTGGTCTTCGAGCGACTCTTCGGTGACATGGGAGATGCCCCCGACCTCGTCACTGCACGACGCAAGCGCTACGAAAAAAGCATTCTCGACTTCGTGCTCGAAGATGCAAAAAGCCTCCAGCGCCGGGTCTCCGGCTCAGACAACCGCAAGATCGAGGAATACCTCGCCTCCGTGCGCGACATCGAACTTCGCCTTGAAAAGACCGAGAAAATGCAGAAGCAACTTCCGCCTGGCACCCACCGTCCTACTGGCATTCCCGAGGGCGCGCAGGAACATATCCGAGCCATGTTCGACCTCCTCCTTCTTGCCTTCCAGACCGACACCACCCGCATCGCCACTTACATGCTCGCCCACGATGGCAGCAACCGCAGCTTCCCCGACATCGGCGTCAGCGACGCCCACCACAGCCTCTCCCACCATCAGAACAATCCCGACAAACTCGCCAAGATCGCCAAGATCGACAAATTCTACATTGAGCAACTCGCCTTCTTCCTCAAGCGCATGAAGGAAACCAAGGAAGACGGTGGCACCTTGCTCGACCACTCCATGATCGTCTATGGCGGCGGCCTCAGTGACGGCAACCGCCACGCCCACGACCACCTCCCCGTCCTCCTCGCCGGCGGCGGCAACGGCACCCTCAAGCCCGGTCAGCATCTCGTTTTGCCCGAAGAAACACCCATGACCAATCTCTATCTGGCCATGCTCCAACGCATGGGCGTCAATGCCGGACACGTCGGAGATAGCACGGGTGTGCTCGCGGGAATTTAGAAATTCCGAAGACCCGTCGTAGCAAGGGCATCTTGCCCTTGCATGCCGCACTACAAGGGCGTCTCGCCCTTGCTACAAAACCACGCCACGTGGCTCCGTCGGCTGGGGATCAAAAATCACGGGTCATACAACTGGACATGTAAGATTTTACACCACCAACAGAAGTAGTCGAACATATATTTCTCCATCCCCAACTGCTCCATGCCAAGCCAGAGTGGCTTGTAGAAGACTGTGATCATCTCTGTTCTAGTGTCTGAAATTTTATATTTTTCAACCAAGGCAAAAACCGGCCCATAACTCAGCGCATAAAGCACCAGCACCACGCTCACGGCGATGACCCAACGACCAGCGTTTGATTTGCTCTCCTCGTCAGCGTTCACGACCAGAGGTAAGCAGGAAAGGATGAAGGATAAAAGGAGAAGGATGAATTATTCAAGCCGTAATCAAGAGCCGCCCTCATCGTTCCGCTTGGAGCGCACGCCCCGACGCGTGCAGCCCTTTGCGCCCTCGCGAAGGGCAAGCCTGTGCCACAATCCAGCTTACCGCCGGAGTTTCTGCTTCATGCGCATCCACGTGGGGACATCGAGGTCTTCGCCTTCGACAATGGTTTTGTCGGTGCCTTTGAAACGGGCGACTTCATCTTGATGAAGTTTCAGTGTGGCTTGAAGTGAGGTGCCGGATTTGCCTGCGCCAGCCAGTGCGGGTTCGAGTTTGGCGGTGGATGAACTGACAGGATTTCGTCTGGTCGGAGCTTCGCTCACCACAGGTGCACTTGCTTCCGGTGATTCGTCGGTATCATCTGCCACTTCATCATCTTCATCATCGAGCATCTCGAAGATAGAATGCTTGCTGAGGGATGGTGGGTCTTCCTCTTTGGCTTGGGGCTTTTTAGCTTCGACTGGAGGATCGGCGTGATGAGGTGTTAGAGTTTTGGATTCTGGAATCTCAGCCTTCAATACGGAAGACATGACCTTATGATCGGGCTGTTCGGTAACTGGCTCGGAGTGAGCTATTACTGCTGGCGCTGGTGCATCCGTTTGCAAGGAGAGTTCAAAGTCCTGAGTTTTCGCAATCGGCGCTGGTGCAGCAACGGGTGTCGGCGCAGGAGCCGATGGCTGGATCACTGGTTTCGAACGCAACGATGGCGCGGGGGTTTCTTCTGTCACGGGAGCGCTGGGTTCCGTGAGCATTTGCTGGGCGCTAAGGGAACTTATCAAGGTCAGAGCGAGACTGTCGCCTAGTTTGGGATCGACCGAGATACCGAATAGAATCTGTGTTTCCTCAGGCACATGCTTGCCGAGCTGCTTCATGAGAGTTTCCACTTCGGCCAGGGTGAGACTTTCTCCACCGGCGACATGAACGAGAAGATTTTCTGCGTGCAAGAGAAGCTGACCCTGATTGACGAGCGGGCTTTTGAGGGCGCGCTTGAGGGCATCCGCGACCCGGCTGGAGCCACGGGCTTCGCCGAAACCAAAGAGGCAGCGGGCATTGGGACTGCGCAGAGCGGTGGTGAGATCGGACAGGCCGAGGCGAACGATGCCGGGCTGCGTTACCATCGTGGAGATGGCGCGCACGCTGTGACCGATGAGCTGGTCAGATTGGCTGAAAGCTTTTTGAATTCCTTCTTTCGGCAGAATGAGTTCGCCCATGCGGTTGTTCTCAAAAAGAATGAGTGCGTCCGTATAAGGTTGGATTTCTTCCAATGCCATCTCTGCCTGCATGAGGCGACGGCGGCCTTCAAACGAAAACGGCATGGTGGCAAAGACAAAGACCATCGCGCCGCATTCCTTGGCAATTTGGGCAACCACGGGCGTGGCACCGGACCCTGTTCCTCCGCCGAGTCCAGCGCAAAGGAACACCATATCATGTCCTTGGAAGATGTTTCGGATTTGCTCCCGGGTAGCCACTGCCGATTCACGGCCAAGTTCAGGATCGCCGCCGGAGCCGATGCCCCGCATGATCTCCGTCCCGAGCTGAATTTTATGCGTCGTCATCGCGTGACTTAGCACGCGCACATCCGAGTGCATGGAGACGAGTGTGGCGTCCACGATGCGGTCGAGAGTGATCCGGTCGAGCACGTTCAAACCGGCGCCGCCAATACCGGCGACGCAGATTTTCAAATGCGATGCTACTACGGCGTGTTCGCGCTCTTGGGTGCGGTCATATTCTACCATGGCGTTACGGTTTGGGTTGGAGGTTTTGGAGTGTTGATAAAAGACTGGGCTACTATCGGTTCTGTTAATGGAAATGAACGATGGGGCAAGGGGATTTCAGTCATCAAAGTGTCCAGCTTCCGAACACCTCGGCCATGCGGCGTCCGAGTTTTGCAAGAGGGGAAAGCCAAGGTTTTTCCGCATCCATAAGCTGGGCGTAACGGATTAAACCGATGGGGCCGGAGTAGCAGGGATTCTCATAAGAAGCGGCGCTGCCACCAACGGCGGCGGAACCACTGCGAGTAATGCGAACGCCAAAAACATCCTTGGCGACTTGGTCGATGCCACGCATGAGGCTGACCCCGCCGGTCAGATAGACACCCGCGCCGAGACGGCTTATGTGCTCTTCACAACGGGCGTGGATTTGCTCCAAAATTTCCCGGGTGCGCATGTGGATGACTTCATTGAGCATGGCGCGTTCGACTTCGCCAACGGTCATGCCGTTCTCGTCTTCCACTTTGATGATGTCCGACGGATCCACATCGGCATAAACTGCCGAGCCTTCTTCAACTTTGAGCCGTTCGGCCCGGCCATGGGGAATCTGGAAGCAGAGTGAAATGTCGTTGGTGATGTGATCGCCGCCGAGCGGGATGCAACCGGATGCTGCCAACATGCCATCGGCATAAAGGACAAAGTCGGCTGTGCCGCCGCCGAAATCAATCATGAGCGCGCCATGTTGTTTCGCCTCCTTGTTCAAGACGACTTGCGCGGCGGCAAGTGGAAGGAAGACGACGTCCTCGACTTCCAGCGGCACCTGACGCACGAGTTTGATGGAGTTCTGCACACGGCTGCGCACGCCGTGGATGACATGGAACTCGGCCTCGACGGTGTTGGCCGTGCGCCCGAGGAGCGAGCGCACGTTGTCCTGGCCATCGACAGAATATTTCCGCGCGATGCGGTGGAGGAAAACGTGGTTTTGCGGAATATCCACGTTGCAGGCAATCTCGCGCACGTCCTCAAGGTCGTCCTCAGTGATCTGGTTCTGGTCGGGCGGGAGGCGATAAACGCCAGTGTTATTCAGGCTTTCAACATGCGAGCCGCTGACGCCGAGAAAGACGTTGCGGATCATTACGTCGCTGCGGTCTTCGGCGCGCAGCAGCGCATCATTGAGACAGGTCTGTGCAATGTCGGCGTCCACGATTTCTCCTTTGCGAATGCCGCGCGAGGGTGCCTGGCCGACGCCAAGAATCTTGATCGCGCCGTCTTTTTTGACCTCAGCCACGACCACACAGATTTTTGAAGTGCCGATCTCGAGTCCTGCGTAAATGGTGCTCTTGGCCATGATGAATTGATTTTGGTATGAGAAAATTCAGCGTGTTCCGGCAAGGGTGCGCTGAAGGGATTCGGAAGATGCCGTGGCAGCGTTGCCGTGCAAGGTCACGGGCACGTTGTGTTCCACAAGAAGATTCACGGTGGCCAACTTCCAGTTGTGCCGGGCAGCCTCATCCATCGCTCGGGTCAGCCGGTTTAATTCTTTTTTATTGTCCCCATTCGCTGGGAAAACAACGCTCACACCACTGCCGAAGTCGGCCACCAGTGCGTGACTGCGCGAGGCATCCACCCGTTTCAATTCCGAGCGATTTGCCAGCGGGCTTTTTTGATAAGCCCGGAGCAGTTCCAGCGAGGCCAGGGCAGCGGCGGATTCCACGCGCTTTCCGGGGATGATCGCGCTGATCTTGCCAACGCGAATCACGGGCAATTTGTTCTCGCCGTTGCGGATGCGTCCGCTGCTAGGAAGCACATAGCCCGTTTCATCAAGCAAGCATCCGAAATCGGAGACTTTCGCGGCGATGGCTTTCTCCGGGCATTCCAGCCAGGCGACTGGTGTGCGCTGCTCCACGTTGAGCACGATCTGTCCGGGAAAATTTCTCTCCACCTTGACCTTGCGAACTTCCGGTAATGACTCCACGCGGTCGCGCACATCACGCAGTGAAATCATCAGCAAGTTGTCGCCATCTTTCAAGCCGCTGGCGTTGATGATGGAGGCGCGCGAAAGCGGCCCCTCAGTGAGCACGGAGATATCTGAAAGATGGAATCGTTGATTGGTAACAAAGGCCTCCATGACCACGATCTTGAGTATGGCCACGAGCACGATGGAACCCAAAATACCTGCGGCCCAGCGCGCACCCAGTCCGGCGCGTTTGCGGAACTTGGCGCGGCGGGATGCGTCCGTCTCAGGGTTGAGTTCGAGCCGGTGAATGGAGGTGCGGGATGATGCTTTGCTCCGGAATGCGTAGTTGCCCTTCGTGGCCTGGCGTTTTTTACGCGGCTTGTTTTTTGGGAAAAGAGATTTCATGAGAGTCTGGGTTTGTTATGCCCTGCCTCGAGCGATGAGGGACAGTTCAATGATGCGCTGGCAAAGTTGCGGAAACTCCAGGCATGATGCGAGCGCGGCCTTGGGCAGCAGGCTGCTGGTGGTCATGCCGGGTATGGTGTTGATCTCCAGGACAAATAGCTCGCCGTCATTGCGCAGCATGATGTCCACGCGACCATAAACTTCCACGCCCACAGCTCTCATTGCGGCTAGCGCGGCATCCTGCACGCGTTTAGTCGTGCGTTCATCCAGCGCGGCGGGGCAATGGTAATTCGTTTTGCCGGTGCCGCTCATCCAAGGGTATTTATTGTTGATGTCGTAAAAGCCGCTCACCGGCTCGATGTGAATCACAGGCAACGCATCGCCACCGAGCACGCCGACCGTAAGTTCCTTGCCCTCAATAAATTCTTCCACCAAAGTCTCACTGCCAAAATGTCTCGCGTCATCAAGTGCGGCGGCGAGTTCGGCTTCAGTGCGGACAATGTGAACCCCGACGCTGGAGCCTTCACGCGGCGGCTTTACCACCACCGGCAGGCTGAGGTTCAAGGTCTCGCTGCCATCCAGTTTCAATGTCTGGCTGCGCGGGGTAGGCACTCCGGCGGCGATGAATTTTTCTTTGCTGAGGAATTTGTCGAATGCCACCCGGCTCGATTCCACTCCGGCTCCTGTGTAAGGGATGCCGCGTTCTTCGAGCATCTTTTGCAACTGCCCATCCTCACCAAAAGTCCCATGGATCATGTTCACCGCGATCACCGTGTCTTCCGGCACCACAATCGATGAAGCTGAAGTGACATCCACGACACACACCACCGCGCCCAATAAAATCAAAGCCTCAATGACACTTTCCGCCGACCTGAGAGACACTGCTCGCTCAGAGCCAGGGCCACCTTTGAGAACTGCTATTTTCTGATTTTTCAGAGTCATCGGAATGACGGAGAGTAAAGCATGCTGGAATTTATCGCCAATTATTGATTTTCCTGATGATTAAGCAAGGTTAATTATAATTAATTTTAGACTGAGATGCTAGGCGCCGACACTGTTTACAGACGCTTTTTTTGGGGCATTTCAAGCACAAATTCACCGCATTTAAGCTCCTGAATCAGCCGGCACCTGAAGCGCCTCGCAAATTTCCCGCCAGCCATCAAATCTCCAGCGATTCGGAAAGCCCTGACACTGGTCCGGTTTTACGGACTGGATGGCGCAAATATTCTTTCCTTCGAGAAAAATGCAGGAGCCATCTTCCTTCTCGACAAGTGAGAGATGTTGCCGGTTCGCGCTGAGCCGCGTGAATCGCTGGATGAAATCATGCCCGGTTAGATTCTGATGGGCTGCGATGGACTTGACATCCTCATCCGTCACGATCACGTCGCCCGGCCAGCGGCAGCAGTTGCCGCAGCGTTGGCAGAGATAGGTCGTGGATGGTTTGTCAAGCGGCATGACGCGGGGATGGAGTTTTAGGTTTTCCTGAGAAGATGTGACGCTAAGGTTCGGCCGCACATGATCACAAAGTTCCCCCAACCGCAACGACGGGCCGCGTCAACCGACGCGACGCTGGCGTTGCATTCTGAGGAAACGCGCATGGAACATGCCGAGAGTCTCGCGTGGGTGCGCTGGCTGTTTCAAAGTGTCCGCGCCCAGAGGGAGGCACTGGTTTTTCAGAGCGCCGCCATGAACCGTTCTGGCTTGATCGCCGATTGGCTCCGGTTCACGGATGAAATCTTTCTTCGCATTCTCGCGCCCGCATTGTTGAGCGGCTGGCAGCACGCTCAGGCTGGTGATGATGCCAAGCTTTCGTCAGGCGATCATGAGTTGCACAATGCGTTGCCTGCCGAATTGGCGGAACGCAGCATCGCCGCAGGGATCATACTTCTGGAGCAAACTCGCGGTGCGAAATACCAGGGCGCGCTCGGGCGGCTGAGGCAACGTTTTGACAAGGGTGAAACCACGGGGCATCTCGTCATCGTCTGGTCTGCCATCGCTGCCCTTTTTCAAATGCCCCCTCTGGATTTGATTACCGAATACCTCCGCGAGGAATGGCTCGTCGGCGCGCGCGACTCGCATCATCCCGCAGAGCCGCAAGGCCCGCTTAGTTTCGAGGCACTGGCCAATCGCGCTCTGCATGAAGCGCGGGTGATGGATTTCCGGGATGCGGTGTAGCGCGCGATCCGCTCACATCGCGATGATCTTATCCATCGCCTCCGTCAGCTTCTTCATGTCAGCCGGATTGATGCCCATGCGTTGTTCGGCAATGCACCAGCCGGTGTAACCGACATCGTCCAGCGCGTGGACGATAGCCGCCCAGTCGTTGGTGCCGGTGAGGAAATCGCAATCGAATCCGGCATAAGGCCCCTGCTTGTTCATCTTCGCGGAATCGAATTCTTTGAAGTGCAGGCGGTTGATGCGCTTGCCCAGGATGCGAATCCACTGATCCGGCCAGCCGTTGCGCAGCACATTGCCAATGTCGAAATGCGCCCCGACCCACGGGCTGTTGAACTCGTCAATATACCGCGCCATCTCCATCGGGCTGAGCAAAAAGTTGTTCCAGACGTTTTCAATGCTGATGCGCACCTCAAGTTCCTTGGCCAGCGGGATCGCCTCGCGAATGCATTCCTGCGAGCGCTTCCAGGCATCGTCGTAGGCGACATCTTTGTTCACCACGCCCGGCACCAGCAGAATAGAACCGGCACCGTATGCTTTCGCATCGCGCAGTGTGGTCAGCAATCCTTCGATCCCTTTCTTCCGCACTGCGGCGTCGGCGTGTGAGAGGGTATCGTGCCAATGCGAGTGACAGCAAACGCTCGCGGCCTCCAATCCGGAACTGTGCAACGCCTCCACGACCTCTTGCTGATTCATCGCGCCCATCGGTTCCACGCCTTCAAATCCCGCCTCGCGGATGCCTTTAAATTTCTCCGCCACGGTTCCCTTCATCTTGACCGTCGCATACATCACGCCCTTGCGGAGCTTTCTCATGGGCGTCGTTTGAGCGTTGCATTGCGAAAAAGCCAGTCCAATCCCCGCAACGCTGGTGGCGTGAATAAAGGATCGGCGGGTGAGGGAGGTATTCATGATAAATAGGCTAACGTTCTGGACGCATCGGTTCTTTGATGCAAATTTCCCATTCACGATGTTACTCGAAAAATTGTCCTTCTGGGAAGATTCCATGCCGCGCTCCGGCCCGCTGAACATGGCGCTAGACGAGGCCATGATGGAACAGGCTTCGGGACCGTGGCTGCGTATCTATCAATGGATCGAGCCGACGGTGAGCATTGGATTCTCGCAAGCACTCAGCGTAATCCCGGAAACCAATCGCGCATGGCCCGTGGTGCGTCGGTGGACGGGCGGCGGTGTAGTGGTGCATGATGGCGACTGGACTTATACGCTTGCAATTCCGGCGGCGCATCCGTTCGGAGATCAAACTGCTGGTGAGAGTTACCGCCAGATTCACGAAGCCATGATCGCAGCGTTCGCAGCATCTGGCATTGCGGATTGTCTGCTTCAGCCAGTCAGCACCAGTGATGGCATGGGCGTCTGCTTCACCGAGCCAGCGCGATTCGATGTCGTTCGTCATGGACAAAAAATTGCCGGAGCCGCGCAGCGCAGGTCACGCGCGGGATTCCTCCATCAGGGCACCATCCAGTCCTTACAACCCCCGCCAGCGTTCGCGTGGAACTTTGCCCGCGCCTTGGCTTCGGAGCCAGTTATTATTAGTCAGGCGAATGCAGACAAATCTTTAATGAATCGAGCGCAGATCCTTTGTTCGGATAAATATGATACAGAAACATGGCTGCATGATCGACGTTCTAAATAGTAAGATAGCATCATCGAGAAGGGGTAGGAGCGCGAGTATGGCGAAGCCTACTCGCCACTTGTGCGCATGGGATGCGGCCACACCATACACTGTAGATTAGGCAAGTGGTCTTTTACGCGAAGCTCAATATTCACGGCAATCCCACCACAAGTTCTCCAGCATGAAACAGCGCATCTTTGTTTACGGCACGCTCAAGCGAGGCGGGCATTACTCGCATTACCTGACCGGAAAGACTTACTTGGGCAAGGCTTATACTGAACCATGTTATCGCATGGTGAATTGCGGAACTTATCCCGGACTTTATCCCGTGGAGGAAAACGGCATCAGCATACAAGGCGAGGTCTGGGAAGTAGATGCCAAGTGCCGCGCCCGGCTCGATGTGTTGGAGGACGTTTCCAACGGCGAGTATGAAGTTGCCCCCATCCGTCTGCTTCCGCCCTTCGACGCCCCAGATGTCAACACTTATTTCTATCGGCTCCCATGCAAAGGAATGCCTGACGCCGGTGACAATTGGAAGGTCTAAGGTGTCAACTTCTTCGGCACTCCTTCAACAACCTTACCCACATCTTTCCAAGCCTTGAAACTGCCTTTAGGAAGCAGGATTTCCTTGTAACCCGCCTTGGCCAGTTTCTCCGCCGCGCGACGAGCCCGACCACCAAGCGCGCAATAGACGATGCATGGCTTCGCGGGATCTATTCTCAATGTCCCCACAGCAGCGACGAAATCCATGCGGAAATAATCCACCAGTTGCGCGCGCGGCAGATGACCGTGCTCGGCGAACTCAGTGGCGCTCCGCACATCAATCACGGGCAAGTCTTTCTGGTCACGGATCAACTTCTCAGCCTCGTCGATGCTGATCTCTCGAACACCCGCAGGCAACGGACCAGCGGGAGGTGGCAGCTTGAGATTGCCATCAGCCAAGGCGGCAGATACCAACAACATCAGGACATAAAAAATGCGCCGCATGACCGTTCAAGTTTATGCCCCGACTGGATGCCACGTCGTCTTGAATTCAATGAGATCGCGTATCTCATAAAGCCCTTGCGCTTTCTCATCATACCAGTCGGTCGGTTCTTCCGATTTGCGGAGCTTGACGCGCTTGACGCTGTCTGCTGCGCCTAGCTTGATGGCTTTTCGTTCCGCAGTATCGGCGACGCCATTGATCGCGCGAATGTGTGCATGAGTGGCGAAGGTAGGAATAAGTTCCGCGCGTTGGCCCGTGAGCAAGTTGACCACTCCGCCGGGCAAGTCACTGGTCGCCAGCATTTCGCCGAGCAAGATGGCGGGGTAGGGTTGGGAAGTTGATGCCAGCGCGACCACTGAGTTTCCGCAGGTGATCGCCGGAGCTATCAAAGACAACAAAGCAAGCAAGGGCGCATCCTGCGGCGCAATAATGCCAATAACGCCCGTCGGCTCGGTCACGGTGAAGTTAAAATGAGGCGAGGCGACAGCATTCACACTGCCGAGCATCTGTTCATATTTGTCAGCCCAACCTGCGTAATGAATCAGTCGATCAATCGACGCGGCGACTTCCTTCTCCGCGTTTAATTTCGTTCCGCCAGTCATCGCGATGGCATCAGCCATCTCCGACTTCCGCGCCTCAATCATCTCCGCCAGCCGATAGATTATTTGTCCGCGATTGTAACCGCTTCGCTTCGCCCAGCTCGCCCCAGCCTTAGCCGCAGATTCAACGGCGTTGCGCAAGTCCTTCCGCGTGCATTGCGGAATATTGGCGACGAATGTTCCGCTGCTGTCGTGCAGTGCCGCAACACGCCCCGATTCAGAGCGGATAAAGGCACCGCCGACGTAGCACTTCGGGGTTTTGGTGATAAGGAGTCTGGTCATAAGAGGAATGATTTTTTAACCACGAATGGACACGAATAAGCACGAATATTTTGATCAGAGAATGATGCGCTCCCACTC
>JAYVQB010000514.1:0-14395 GCA_043757085.1 Verrucomicrobiota bacterium | reverse complement strand
AAATTAAAAAAGGCATCAAATTTGCTCACAAAATGTTCGAAGGAGAACCTCCTACATGGAGCAACGCCAATCTCTATGCCTGGTATTATTACGCTCAGGCATTCTTCCAGGACGGCGGAGTCGAATTGAAGTTTTGGAATGATACCGCCCTTCCTGTCATACTGGCGAATCAAAACAAAGATGGAAGCTGGACTCCATCATTACCACCAACCAAAGGCGGAACTTCCGGCGGAGATGGCATTTACTCCACCACCCTCTGCACCCTCATGTTGGAAGTCTATTACCGCTATCTGAAGGTCGGTGACCACGGATCCTCATCCTCATCTTCATCCATTTTTGCTCCGAAGTAGCCGACGTTCTGCATCAGTCTCCAGCACTCAGGCTGTCATCATGCCTTCTTGGGAGTGGCCAGCGCGAATTCCATACCCACATCACGGCACAGAGTGATCAATGTCTGCTCCGCCAGGGAGGCTGGCTTGCTTTTCAGATGCATCACGACCCACTGGCGTCGCACACGCCCTTTGATGAGGGGCAGCGCAACAAGCTCCTTGGATTTGATTTCTGAGCGCACCGTCCAAGAAGCCGCGAGCGCGACCCCCAGCCCCAGCTTCACCAGTTCCTTGATTGCCTCAGTGCTTCCCAGTTCCATGAATGATTTCGGGCGCACACCCAGCTTCTGAAAGTAGTCGTTCACCAGCGCAAAAGTGTAACTGTTGCGGCTGGATATAATATAAGTCTCGGCAGCAAGATCATGCGGCTTCGGCGGTTGCTTGCGCCAGACGTGCAACGGACTGATGAGAAAGACCAGTTCGTCCTCAAACAACGGATGACAGGTCAGCCGGGATACATCACGCGGCTTGAGATTGATCGCGAGATCGAGAGAACCACTTTCAAGTCGCTCCTGCGTGTCGGGCGTTTCGCCGGGCACGACTGTAATGTTATAGAGTGGAAAGGAATCCTTGAACTCGCGCAGCACGGTCGGAAGGATGAATTGCGACGCAGCCGGCGTGCAGCCAATCCGCAAATGCCCGCGTGGATTCCGGTCCAGCGCACCAAGATTCACCCTCGCCTGCATCATCTGGGCCTGAATGGTCTCTGCGTGACGCAGCAATTCCCGGCCATGATGCGTGAGGAACACGCGCTTGCCCTGCCGGAGAAACAACTGACAGCCAAGATCATCCTCCAGCGCACGGATCGCGTGACTGATGGCACTCTGCGTCAGGTGCAGCATCTTTCCCGCCTGCGTGAAGCTGCCCTCACTTGCAAGGACAGTAAAGGCGCGAAGCTGGCGGGAATCGAGCAACTGGTTCATATATGAATGGAATTCATGCATCATAAGAAATATATGTCGAGTTGTTTCTAAGACAAAGTCGGCACATGGCACGCCCGCTGCATTGCTGTGAGTTGTGAATCCCAGACAAAACCGCCAGATCAGCCCCATCGCAGTGATGCCCGTGGTCCGTATTGGCTTCGTCGCGCTAACCGACTGCGCGCCCCTGCTCGCGGCGGACGCGCTGAATTTGTTTCAAAAGCACGGCGTTGAAGTTGAACTCAGCCGTGAGGTCGGCTGGGCGACCATCCGGGAAAAAATTCTCTACCGCCAGCTTGATGCAGCCCATGCCATCGCGGGACTCGCCTTATCTCTTCGCTTGGGTCTCGACGGGCTACCCTGCAATGCCATCGCGCCTTTTGTCTTCAACCTTAATGGCAACGCGATCACTCTCAGCATGGATCTCTGGCATCGCGGAGTGCGAGATGCCGCCACCCTCAATAAGCTCATTCGCAGCAACCCGCATCGCCTCATTACTTTCGGGGTCGTCGCGCGCTGTTCCTCGCATTATTTTCTCATGCGACGCTGGCTGCAAAGCGGCGGCACTGATCCTGATCGCGACGTGAGACTCGTGGTGCTGCCTCCCACACAGATGGCCCCTTCCCTGCGCGCCGGATTGATTGACGGATATTGCGTTGGCGAGCCGTGGAACTCCGCCGCCATCGCCACTGGCAGCGGCTGGTGCCCGGCACTCAGCACCGATCTCGCTCCGGGACATCCGGAAAAAATCCTGCTCAGCACGGAGGAATTTGCCAGCGAAAATTCCGCTGCACTCAAAAGCGTCGTCCGCGCCCTGGCCGAGGCTTCCACCTGGTGCGACAAGAAAGAGAACCGCTCGCGAGTCGTCGATCTCCTGCTTGGAAGCGGACATCTGCGGCTGGAACGCGACATCTTGAAGCTTTCGCTCATCGGCCCATTCCACGACGGCACGGGTGGGAATCGCGATGTCGCAGACTTTCATATCTTCCATCGAAACTGCGCCAACGAACCCACGTCGGCAAAGGCCGCGTGGCTTCTCAATGAATTCATCACGCATGGACTCATCTCCGGCTCACGTCAGGCCGAGGCGCGCCGCGCCATGAACGAATGCTGGCGCAGCGACATTTATCATCAGTCCTTCGACCAATCCTCCGGTAGCAAAATACCGAAATTCAAAACCCGTCAACTCCAACCCGCCATCGCTTAAACCATGAAGCTATCTGAACTAAAAACTTCGGGCCACTGGCCCACCCTGCTCTCCGCCTTCCTCTACTTCGATTTCAGTTTCATGGTCTGGACTGTTCTCGGTCCGCTCGGAGCGCAAATCGGCGAAGCCTTGCATCTCGACGTGGGACAAAAAGGTCTCATGGTCGCGACACCCATCCTTGGCGGCGCCATACTTCGCATCGTGCTCGGGCTGCTGGTTGACCGCATCGGCGGGAAGACCACGGGCATTATCGCGCAGATCATCGTGATGCTCGGCCTGCTCGGCGCGTGGAAATTCGGCATCCCAAATTTTGCCGGCGTCCTCTTTTTCGGAGCCGTGCTCGGATTCGCGGGCGCGAGTTTTGCTGTCGCACTTCCGCAAGCCGGACGCTGGTATCCGCCGCGCCTTCAAGGCGTCGTCATGGGATTGGCCGGTGCCGGAAATGTGGGCGTCGTGATCGATTACTTGCTCGCGCCGCGTATTGCAAAAGCCTACGGCTGGCAAAACGTCTTCGGCTTCGCGCTGATTCCTGCGCTCCTCGTCTTTGTCGCTTACATCTTGATGGCCAAAGATGCGCCGGTCGAAGTCAAAAAGAAAAAGCTGGGCGATTACCTGAATCTTCTCAAAGAAAAAGACTCCCACTGGTTCTGCTTTTATTACACGGTCAGCTTCGGCGGATTCGTCGGCCTCGCCAGTTACTATGTGCTCTATTTTAAGGGCGAATTCGGACTTACGCCGGTTCAAGCCGGTGATTACGCAGCGCTATGCACCTTTGCGGGCGCGATACTTCGCCCCTTCGGCGGCGGACTCGCCGACCGCATCGGCGGCATCCGCTCACTTACCGTATTTTATTCTGTCGCCGCCCTCGGATTATTGGGCGCAGCCATGACGCATCATCTCTATGGCAACCTCGCCTTGTTCCTCCTGATTAGCGGATCGCTGGGCATGGCCAATGGGGCCGTGTTCCAACTTCTTCCACAGCGCTTCGGCAAAGACCTCGGCGTCATGACCGGCCTCGTCGGTTGTGGAGGTGGAGTCGGCGGTTTTTATCTCGCCACCTCGCTCGGCTACGGCAAGGCCGCGACCGGCTCATACAGCATCGGCTTTCTTGCTTTTGCTGCCATGTGCGTGCTGGCCATCATCGGACTCGCCTTGGTGAAAACCCGCTGGCGCACCACATGGGGCGCGCTCACTGAAGCCCGCATTTGAATTAGTCTAACAGCAATATTTTCATACTGTGAAAATTCATTCCACTACCTACGGCATGGCCTACGAGGAAGGAAAACCTTCCTCGGATGCCTTTGCTGTGCGCGCGTGGGATGAAACAATCATCGCGGTGCTGGCGGATGGCGCAGGAACTGGCGATGCCGCACGCGAAGCCGCAAACCGCACAGTGCAATCGCTGATTGAAAACTATCAGGCACGCCCGCGCTCATGGTCTCCGCAGCGCGCTCTGTCAGAATTTACCTCGCTGCTCAACCGCACATTTTATCACGAGTCCCTCTCACGTTTTGAGCGGCCGGAAATGGTTTCCACTGTAGCCGCAGCCGTCATCGAGGGCGGCAGACTTTACGGCATGAATGTGGGCGATTCCAGAGTCTGCCTGGTCCGTGCCGGATCGTGCAGCATTTTATCTCGCGACCACATCGACAGCTTCCGACCCAATGTCCTCACCCGCGCCTTGGGCATGGCGGCAGAAATTGAACCGCACATTTTTGATGCTGATTTGATGGATGGAGACATGGCAGTGTTATGCTCGGATGGCGTCAGCAACCAGCTCGACACCGAGACCCTGAGTGCCGCCCTCGCCCAGCGCAGCACCGCGCGCCATCTGGTCAAGGCCGCGCGCGACTGCGCCACGCCCGAGTCGATGGATGATATGAGCGCCATCGTGCTGGACATTGCTCAAACTGGAAAGCTGCGTGCTATGAATGAAAGACCTCTGACCATTCTAGGCTCGCTAAAAAAAGGCGATGTCATCGATGGTTATGAACTCATCCGCAACTTTCAGCGCACAGACCGCGTCTGGCTCTCTGAAAAAGACGGCCACCGCATGGTGCTCAAGTTCGCGCCCATGGAAGCAATCGAAAGCGAACCGCACCTCAACGCCTTCACGCGTGAAGTCTGGAATGCCACGCGGCTCGATAGTGAATGCTTCGTCCGCGCCTCTGAACCCGCCTCTCAAACCGCACGCTATTATGTAATGGAGTTTGTCAATGCTCCGAACCTAGCAACAGTGCTGGAGACGCGAAGGCTCTCCGTGGATTCCGCAGTTTCACTCGGCAAATTTCTTGCCGAAGTCGCACGGATACTTTTACGCCATGATCTCGCGCACGGCGACATCAAGCCAGAAAATATCCTCTGCATCGGTGACTACGAAAAGCTCTCTTTCAAGCTTGTCGATCTCGGCAGCGCGGCGGAAATTTTCTCCGTCACCTCACGCGCCGGAACCGCCAGCTACCTTGCGCCGGAAAGATTTCGCGAAGCGCCCTTGAGCGAGCGCACGGAAATTTTTTCCATCGGGGTGACACTTTACCAGAGCCTAACGGGCGTGCTGCCATACGGGGCCATCGAACGTTTTCAGACGCCAGCCTTTCATCCGGCCAAACGCCCGTCGCAACTGAACGCGAACATCCCCCTGTGGCTTGACGCTGTGATTCTTCAGGCCCTCGCGCGTGATCCTTCTCGCCGTTTTCAGAACTATTCGGAAGTCGCCTTCAATCTCGCAAACCCGGACAAGGTCGAGCCATACTTCGAGCCGGGCGCGCCATTGCTCGACCGCAATCCATTAAAATTTTTCCGCATCGGATTCTTCCTCCTGCTCGGCATCACCATTTTTCTTCTCTTCAAACTCATAGCCAACTCCCACTAAAATAACACAAACCGCATCCCATGAAAATAAAGCTCCTCATCACCACTGTCGCCATCTTTGGCGTCGCCTTCGCAAATGCCGGCACACCTTCTGGCAAGACACCCGCTCCAATCCAACCATCTGCGGAATCAAATCCGTTGTCGTTTTATGACGGACGCCTGATCTTCGACTTCGAAGAGCGGCTTCGTTATGAATTCCGCGACAACAATTTCGATTTCAACGACAAGTTGAAGACGATCAATGACAGCTCGTTCCTGCTGCAACGCGCACGTCTCGGCGCAAAGTTTGCCCCCTACGACTGGTTCACTTTCTATGTTCAAGGCCAGAGCGTTTTTGAATTCGGTGGCGCACGCCCCAAAGTTCCTGGCGCTCTCGGCGCGGAAGGTGACAACCAGATTGATCTCTATCAAGCCTACATCAAGCTTGGCAAAAAGGATTTCAATCTCACCATTGGTCGTCAACTTTTGAGCTTCGGCGACGAACGCCTTGTCGGTGCTTTCGATTGGAATAATCTCGGACGCTCATTCGATGCCGTGAAAGTGCACTATGCCAAAGATACCTGGAGCCTCGATGCTTTTGTTTCTTCAGTCGTCGTGCAAAAGCGCAATATATTCGATCAGAGCGATCTGTTCGACGGCAATGGCACGGATAGAAATCAAATCTTCAGCGGCCTCTACTTCAGCAGCACCGGATTGATCCCCGTGCAAACGACTGACTTCTATGCCTTCGAGTTGCATGAAGATAACAAAGTTGGCGGCACCGACTTCGTTGCCCTCGGCACCCGCATGAAGGCTGACCCGAAAAAGCTCGCAGGCTTCGACTACGAAACCGAAATGGTCGTGGAAACTGGCAAGGTCAAGGGCAAGGACCTCGCGGCATTCGCCGGTCACTGGGGCGTGGGATACAACTGGCTCAAGAGCGCATGGAAACCACGTCTTGGCATTGAATACAACTACGCCACCGGAGACAGCGATCCTGCCGACGGCGATGTGGGCACGTTCCAAAATCTCTTCCCCACCAATCATCCGTTCTACGGCACCGCAGACTTCTTCTCATGGCAGAACATTCACAATCCTGCCGTCAGCTTCAGCGTGATGCCGACCGACAAGATCAAGGTCAAGCTAGATTACCATCTGTTCTTTCTGGCCGACACCAACGACGCTTGGTATCGCGCCAATGGTGTCACCCAAGTGCGCCCCATCAAAGCCACGGCGGACAGCTACGTCGGATCTGAAATTGATCTCAACATGACTTGGAAGGTGACGAAGAACGTCAGCCTCGGCGCAGGATACAGCCATTTCTTTGATGGCAAATACGCCAAAGCCACTGGAGCAGCCAGCGACGCGAATTTCACCTACGCACAGATGTCGATTAAATTCTGATCGCTGATTTGTTTATGCCAACTGTCCCCATCATTCCCGAAAGTGCGCCGTTCACTAACGAACAACGCGCCTGGCTGAACGGCTTCCTCGCCGGACTGCTCAGCAACGGCAATGACATGGGGACGGCAACGGCACCGGCTGCCGAGTCGCGACGACCATTGCTGATCGCCTACGGCAGCCAAAGCGGGAACGCGGAATGTCTCGCTAAAAAATTAAGCAAGGATGCGACGGGCCGTGGCTTCACGGCGCAAGTCGCCAGCCTCGATGCGTTGCAAACTGCCGATCTGGTCAAAAATCAAAACCTGCTCCTGATCACCAGCACTTGGGGTGAAGGCGATATGCCGGACAATGCCGCGACCTTCTGGGATGAGCTCAATCAAAATGGGTCTTCCCCTCTGCTCACAGGCGTGAAGTATTCTGTGCTGGCCTTGGGCGATAAGAACTACGGCGATACTTTTTGCCTTGCCGGACGGAAGTTTGACGAGCGACTTGAACAGCTCGGCGCGCAACGCGTGCATCCGCGCGTGGACTGTGATGTTGAATTCGATGAGCACGCCCAAGAATGGAGTGACGCCGCACTTGCTGCGCTGCTCCAAGGGAGCGCGGGCGTCTCGCCCGTGCAGTCAGAGTCTTCCTCTGCCCCATCATCCCCCGACGAACACTCCGGCTACTCCAAGAAAAAACCCTTCCCCGCCAAGCTCCTGGCAAACATCAAACTTAATAGCGAGCGCTCATCCAAGGACACCCGGCATATTGCTTTCTCGCTGGCCGGTTCCGGTTTGATATATGAAACGGGCGATGCGCTAGGCGTCCGTGTGCAAAACGATCCCGAGGTAGTCAGTAGCGTAATCGCGGCGCACCAACTTGACGCTGATGCATCGGTCAAACTGCCGGACGGTGGACATGCACCATTGCACGAAGCGCTAGACAAACACTATGAAATCCGGTCATTGCTCGGTTTCCGACCAGACAAATCAACAACAGCCGATGAGTTCGTGGACACCCTGAAAAAACTTCAGCCACGTCTTTATTCCATCGCTTCATCCTTGAAAACGCATCCTGACGAAGTGCATCTCTGCGTCGCCGCCGTGCGCTATGAAAAAGAAGGCGTGAAGCATCAAGGCGTCGCTTCGACTTTTCTCGCAGATCGGCTCGGCACTGGAGACATGACTGGCGTTTTCATTCACACAGCAAAACACTTTCGAGTCCCTGCAAACGGAGAAACACCGATCATCATGGTCGGCCCGGGCACAGGAATTGCGCCCTTCAGGGCATTTCTCGAAGAACGTCAGATCACTGGAGCTAAGGGAAAAAACTGGCTTTTCTTTGGCGATCAAAAGCGCGCCCATGATTTTCTGTATCACGATGAAATACAATCCTGGGTCAAAGACGGGCACCTGACGCGACTCGATACTGCGTTTTCACGCGATCAGGAGCTGAAAATTTATGTGCAAAACCGCATGACCGAAACTGCCGCTGAACTCTGGCAATGGCTGGAAGAAGGCGCGCATTTCTATGTCTGCGGTGATGCCTCGCGCATGGCAAAGGACGTGGATGCCGTGCTGCATCAAGTGATTGAATCACAGGGCGGCAAATCATCCGACGATGCTGCTGCCTATGTCGCCGAGATGAAAAAATCCAAACGCTACGCCCGCGATGTTTACTAACCAGACATTTCAGCAATCAAAACAGCACCTGATATTCTCCCGGCTGCATAGCATTGACGGCGTCAATAATTTGTTCGGTGAGCAAATGCATTTTCGGCCACGATTGGATACTAAGTTCAAGTATCGCTATCTTTCGCTCAGCCAAATTTTGCTGATAACGAATATTCCTGTCGCAGGTGATAAAAAGATCAAACTTCTCTTCGGCCATAAGCAGGAATTCGCCATTGCGAAGAGAGTCCCATCCCATCCGTGCTGTCGTCGCGACGCCATGACCTTTCAAAAAAAGACCGAGCTTCGCGGGTGCGCAGTGATCCAGCAGTATTCTCATGCGGCAGCGACAAGTTCGTCCCGAAAATTCTGCGATGAATGGCTTGCGGCAAAACGCAAAACTTCATGGCACTGCTCGATGCTCAGCGGTTCATACCAGTTGACGAAATCTTCAAGCGACGCACCTTCTGCAAGATTATTGAACAGATACGATATCGGCAGACGCGTCTGGTTAAAGCACCACTGCCCACCCATGCGCTCTGGGTCACGCCAGACTGCGGGGCATTCGCTCCAGTCAAACTCCTTAGCATCCATGTTATGAGTATCGCATCTGACGAAACAATGGCAAGCCTCGCTTCAGTGATGGATGCAGACTTCAGCGGCGAGCAGAAACGCTATCTCGAAGGCTTCTTCGCTGGCATCAAGGCACGAGGCGTAGGTTTCGGCGATCTCGCACCTACGCCGAAATCCGAAACCACGCTTGATGATCTGACTAAGGAAGAACGCATCAAGCACGATCTCCATCCCTTCGATGCCATCGAGCAACTCACACTGGATGCGCGATGGAATGCAAAGCCGGAACCGGATTTTGTGTTCCGTTATAAATGGAACGGACTCTTCTGGCTGAATCCGGTCAAGGACGGTTACATGTGCCGGCTGCGCATTCCCGGTGGCGTCGTGCGGTCATTCCAGCTTCGCGAACTCGCAGCCATCGCGCGCGATCTGACCACGGGTTACATCCAGATCACAACGCGGAATAATTTTCAAATCCGCCTCATAGAACCCAAGGATTGCCTAGAGGTGCTCCGCCGCATTCAGGGTGTCGGCTTGCACTCCAAGGGCGCGGGCGCAGACAACATCCGCAACATCACAATGAATCCGTGCGCGGGTTATGATCCCTGCGAATTGCTCGATGTGCGCCCGCTGGTGAACGAACTCGCCACGCTCATCATCGGCAGCAAGGAATTCTACGATCTGCCGCGCAAGTTCAACATCGCCTATGACGGCGGTGGACTCATCAGCAGTGTGGAAGATACCAACGACATTGGTGCCAGCGCGGTCGAGATCAAAGAGAACGATCAGGACATTGAACCCGGCATCTATTTCCGCATCGCCCTTGGTGGTGTCACAGGTCATCAAACTTTCGCCAGCGACTGGGGCATCATCATCAAGCCCGCTGAACTGAACCGTCTCATCCTCGCGATTCTACGCGTCTTCATCCGTGACGGTGACCGCACCAACCGCAAGAAGGCGCGTTTGAAATATCTCATCGAGAAGCGCGGACTCGACGGCTTCCGCGAAGATGTGGAATCGTTATTCGGCGGGAAACTCACGCGGCTCAACGCTGATTCACCCTTGCAGGAGAAACGCAAATTCTCGCAGCAAGGCCACACCCATGTCGGGATTTATTCGCAAAAGCAGAATGGCTTGAACTACATCGGCGCCGCCGTGCCCGTCGGTCAGATGACTGCACGACAGTTAGAGAGAATCGCAGACATCGCGGACAGCTACGGCAATGGTGAGATTCGCCTGACTGTGTGGCAAAATTTTATTCTGCCGAATGTGCCGGACGCCTATGTGCAGACCGCGAGCAAGGCGCTGACCAAGCTGGGATTCGATACCAAAGAATCAGCGCTGCGCAGCGGCTTTATCGCCTGCACCGGAAATCGCTACTGCAAATTCGCTGCAACTGATACCAAGGGTCACGCCATCGCCATGATGGACTTCCTCGACAAGCGCGTGAAACTCGACCGCCCGGTGAACATTCATTTCACCGGTTGCGCCCATTCATGCGCCCAGCATTTCATGGGTGACATCGGACTGCTCGGCACCAAGGTCAAAAGCGAATCCGGCGAAGGCTATCACATCACTGTCGGCGGCGGTTTCGGCGAGAATCGCAAGGTGGGTCGGCAGATATTCAGCGGTGTGCCCTTTGAATCTCTGGGTCAAACCCTCGAAGCGATGCTGATGGGCTATCTCCAGCATCGACATGATCAGGAGACATTCCACTCGTTCTGCAACCGGCAGACTGTCGGTCAACTTCAGGTGATCTGGTCGAATGTCTAATGGCCGAGCTCGAACATCACGAATCGCTGATCGACTCACTGTTGGAAAAACAGGCGAAGCTTGGAACTGCGGTCGAGCGTTTCTCCAATTGGCATGACTCCGATCATTCAGAGCCTGCGCAGGCGCGTTACTATCGCAATCTCATTCCATTCAAAAAGCCGGGACGCGGCGAACAGTATGCCTTCGAGGTGAATCTCGATCAATGCACCGGATGCAAAGCCTGCGTCGTGGCCTGTCACTCGCTCAACGGACTCGATGATAATGAAAGCTGGCGTGATGTCGGCCTGTTACTCGGTGATGACTACACGCCTTACCAGCAAACCATAACCAGTGCGTGTCATCATTGTGCCGATCCCGCATGTGCCAATGGATGCCCGGTGCTCGCTTATGAAAAAGACGCTGACACGGGCATCGTGCGTCACTTGGACGATCAGTGCATTGGTTGTTCCTATTGCATTTTGAAGTGCCCCTATGATGTGCCGAAGTATAACTCCAAGCGCGGCATCGTTCGCAAGTGTGACATGTGCCAAAGCCGTCTCAGCGAGGGTGAAGCCCCGGCCTGTGTGCAGGCGTGCCCGACAAGTGCCATCGCCATCCGCATTGTTGAGGTCGCACCGCGAGATTTCACTTCACACACTCTTCTACCGGGCTTGATTGATTCAGGTTATACGAGGCCAACGACGCGTTACGTCTCATCAAAACCGATACCTGAAACCGCAGATGCGGCAGATGCTTCAATGCCACGCATCGAACCAGCTCACACGCCGCTGGTGATTATGCTGGTGCTAACGCAATTCGCCGTGGGAGCGATATTGTTTGCGCAAAATTCTGCGATGCTGTGGACAGGCTTTATTTGCGCGATGCTTGGCATCGTTGCGAGCGTGCTACACCTGGGACAGCCGCTCAAAGCTTGGAGATGTTTTCTCGGCTGGCGCAAGTCGTGGCTGAGCCGTGAGATTCTGGCCTTCGGCGCATTTCCTCCTACGGCATTCGCAGTTGCGATGAATCTGATTCCGTCATGGATCGCCAGCATGGTCGGACTGGTTTGTGTCTTTTGCTCAGTAATGGTTTATGTGGACACGCGCAGGCCATTTTGGGCGGCGCGCTGGACTGTGCCACGATTCTTTGGCTCCACGATGCTGGGAGGATTGGCGCTCGCAGCTTGCTTCAATCAAACTTACGCTCCGGCAGTGGCAGTTTGTGGGATGATAAAACTCGCTTGGGAATCGCTGTATGTCAGCAGTAATGATCCTCGGGATTGTCGCGCTCAAAGACTTTTGCTCGGCCCGTTGAGAAGTCTGCACGTTGCTCGTTTTATTACCGGGTTGACCGGCATTGCGCTGGTGCTGTCGTCCGCCACCGCTGGTTTTGTCTGCCTGATGGTAGGCGAAATTTTAGAGCGCATTATCTTCTTCCGTGCATCAGCGGCATGGAAAATGCCGGGCAACGCATGAACATGAATTTCCAGCTTCCTGCGATGACTTTGCGTGAGTGGAGTGGTCCACTGACGAATGATCTGGTGCGCGAGCCGGGTCGCTTCGGACTTGGACAGTTACCTGCCAATAAAAAAGCTTCTGCTGTTGTAAAATCAATTTGTGGTTTCTGCTCCACCGGCTGTGGATTGAAAATCCATCTGAATGAAAAGGGTCAGGCGATCAATCTCACGGCGGACACGGATTACCCGGTGAACAAAGGCATGGCCTGCCCAAAGGGCTGGGAAGCACTCACGCCGCTGGCGGCGCATGATCGCGCGACGACGCCGTTGCTGAATGGTGAAGCCACGGACTGGGACACGGCCCTGCAAGTTTTCTGCCGAAAGTTCGAGGCGATCATGGATCAACACGGCCGCGAGTCGGTGGCGTTTCTTAGCACCGGGCAAATCATGAGCGAGGAGATGGCGTTCCTCGGCGCGCTGGCGAAGTTTGGGATGGGCATGATCCACGGCGACGGGAACACGCGCCAGTGCATGGCGACGTCGGTGATGGCCTATAAGGAGTCGTTCGGGTTCGATGCGCCACCCTATACTTACGCGGACTTTGAGGAGAGCGATGTCCTGGTCTTCATCGGGGCCAATCCCTGCATTGCGCACCCGATCATGTGGCAGCGCGTGGAGAGCAATCCCCATTCCCCAGAGATCATTGTGATTGATCCGCGCAAGACGGAGACGGCAATGGCCGCGACGCAACATCTGGCGATCAAACCGAAGGCGGATTTGTTGCTCTTATACTGCCTCGCGCACTGGCTGATCGAAGTAGAAGCGGCGCCCTCGACGCTTGATCCGGTGCTGGCGACGCCTCGTCGCAAAACACGGGAATGGCCGCGAGGCGCGACCGACACCGGGGAAAGCGGCGAGGACGCCGCTTCTACCGGGCGCGTAAAACAAACACTTGATCTGGATTTCATCCGTGCGCATACGACTGGCTTTGATGCCTTCAGAGAATTCCTGAAGGACTACGCGCCAGCAAACCACCTCGCGGACATAGGCTTATCGGAAGCGGAATTCCACAATTTTGCCAACGCCATCGCTGCGGGCAAACGTGTTTCATTCTGGTGGACCATGGGCGTGAATCAAGGACATCAAGCCACCCGCACGGCGCAGGCCATCATCAATATCGCGCTAATGACCGGCAACATTGGACGCCCAGGAACAGGAGCCAATTCCATCACCGGCCAGTGCAATGCGATGGGCTCGCGTTTGTTCAGCAACACCACCAACTTGATCGGCGGACATGATGTCACGAACGCGCAGCATCGCACAAAGGTGGCCGATGCCCTGAACATTCCGGTGGAGCGAATCCCGGACAAACCGAGCCTGGCTTACGATCAAATCATCCAGGGCATTGAGGATGGCAAGATCAAGGGCTTGTGGATGATCGCCACTAATGCCGCTCATTCATGGATCAATCAGCAGCGTTTCAAAGATGCTGTGGCGAAGCTCGACTTTTTTGTGGTGCAGGATATGTATGCCACCACGGAAACCGCCAGACTTGCCCACCTTGTTCTGCCAGCGGGTGGCTGGGGCGAGAAGGATGGGACATTCATTAACAGCGAGCGACGCATTGGTGTCTCGCACAAGGTTTCACGCGCGCCGGGACAGGCTCTGGCGGACTTCCACATCTTCCGGCTCATTGCCGAGTATTGGGGATGCGGAGAAATGTTCCGCAAATGGACTTCACCTGAAGCGGTCTTTCAATTGTTGAAGAAAACCTCACGTGATCAGCCTTGCGATATCACAGGCATCGAAGACTATGCGATGATCGAGCAACATGGCGGCATTCAATGGCCGCTGGCGCAGAAGTCAGAAGTCAGAAGTCAGAAGCCAGAACAAGAAAGAAGGCTGTTTGAAGATGGGAAATTCTTCACCCCCGATGGCAGGGCGCGCTTTATTTTTGAAGCTCCAAGTGCGCCGCCAGAGATGCCAGATCATGAGTTTCCATTCGTGCTCCTGACGGGGCGTGGATCATCGGCGCAATGGCATACTCAATCGCGGACTGCAAAATCAGCCATCCTGCGCAAGCTTCATCCGTCACAACTGCAAATTGACTTGCATCCACTCGACGCCAAAAAACTCAGCGTGCGTGATCGTGAAACAGTCAGGGTGTCATCGCGTCGCGGCAGCATCAC
>JAYVQB010000513.1:0-3645 GCA_043757085.1 Verrucomicrobiota bacterium | reverse complement strand
ATGGCTCGGCGCGACACTCCGGTGCTGCGCTCCACGGCAACAGCGCCGCCGTGACCCAATGCCTCTGCCTCGGCTGCGGCCCATAACCGTCGGAGACGCTCATCAAAATGCGGGGCAAGCTGTTCAAATCGTCGCTCAAGTTGAGTGGTGTCGTGCATGGAATACTTCATACACCATGCCCGACTCAATTGCGACACTTATTTCCTGACAATCACTCAGTTATATTTAGCCTTTCTCTGCGGGCTTGAATTCTTCAGCAGCCGACCAGATGCGATACCGAACTTCATATCCTTCTCCTGCGGGAACATAGATGACGATTGGGAGTCGGCTGTTATAGCGGATTTTTAGAGAAGAACCTGTCACGAACTTGTTCACTGTGGGAGTTCCTGGAGGAACTCCAATTAGAGTGGACATGCCTTGGCCCGAACCAGCGACCTCGTAGTATTTATAGCCCCAGCCTTTCAAGTCCTGCTCTTTAAGAGAAGCGCCAAGACGGACCTGATTCACGCCGTCGGTCTCCATCATTTTCCCCACGATCAACTCCACCTGAAATCCATCTTCCTCTCCACGTTCTTTGTGCGGCAGCACGATGACCAGTCGCTCCATTTTGTCTTTGGCAGCGGGGAATGCCTTCAGTTCAGGATGGTCTGCGCTCATGGCTGGCAAACAAAGGGTGAGGTGGCAGAAGACAACAAGGGGAACGATGTATTTTTTCATAGGTGGTGGTGTGAATTCGGGTTTCAGATCATAGGACTGCTCAAGGCACTACGGATGACATTGGGTTTCTTGGTATTTTTCAGTGACCGATTTCAGTGGCACGAGGCGATCTTTTGATACTGCAGCTTTCAAGTCTTGACACTGCATCCTGAAATCGACATTCTCGCTTGCTGAATATTACCCATCAACCATCAAAATAAAATATCTTTATGGCCATCAAAGTCGGAATCATCGGGGCAGGCGGCATGTTGCAATATCACGCAGCGGGTTTCCGCCAGGCGGGAGCAGAAGTGGTGGCCGTGGCTGACGCTGCGCCGGGAGCCGCTGCCAAGGCTGCGGAGAAATGGGGCATCGCCAAGGCTTACGAATCCGTGGAAGCCATGCTCAAGGGCAGTCCGGAGATCAAGGCTGTGAGCGTGATCGTGCCGAACAAATTTCATAAGTCCCTCACGATCCAGTGCCTCAAGGCTGGCAAGCATGTCTTCTCCGAAAAGCCACCTGCCTTGAGCGCGAATGAAGTGAAGGAAATCATCGCCGCCGCGAAGAAGGCCGGCAAAAAAGTGCTGTTCAACTTCAACAATCGCGCCCGGCCTGAATCACAGGCGATGATGAATTACATCAAGCAGGGCGTGGTCGGCAAAATCAATTCCGCGCAGGCCAAATGGATTCGCCGCACGGGCATTCCCGGATTCGGCGGGTGGTTCACCACGAAGGCGCTCTCCGGCGGCGGCCCGCTCATTGACCTGCTGCACATGGTCGATCTTGCCATGTATTTCATGGGTTATCCCGAGCCTAAGTATGTGATCGGCCAGACCTTCTCCGATTTCATTCAGGACAAACAATTCAAAGGCCCCTGGGGCATTCCCGACAAAGTTGGCGGCACCACCGATGTGGAAAATGCCGCACATGGTTTCGTCACCTTCAAGACCGGCCAGGTGCTCAGCCTCCAGGTTTCATGGGCCGAAATGGTGAAGCGCGAAGAAGTCTCCGTCGTCTTCCAAGGCACCAAGGCCGGCGGCAAAGTCGAGCGACTCTTCGGCATTGACGGCCTCGACAACACCGCCATCGACACCTGCGAACTCTACGTCCAGGAAAACGGCAACAGCGTGAACCGTAGCATTGTCACTCCCGCCTGTGAAGACATGGGCCGCATCGGCTCCGCCGCAAACTTCATCGAAACCCTGGAAGGCAAAGCCGCACCGCTGAACACGCCAGAACAGGCCTTGAGATTGATGCAGGTGATTGATGCGATTTATGCTTCGTCGAAGAGTGGGAAACCGGTGGCGATTTGATATACGGGGAAACGGGCTGCGGCATTTTCCCTCACTGGAATATTTAAAGCATAAAGCCAGTTCAAAATGAGGGCCTCAGGCATTATTTTAACTGTTCTGTGTGCCATCATGTCGGTAACAATTCTTTGGCTTGGATATACCTGCACATTTGAAGATCATCACTTGCTCAGATTATTTGAAGGCACACCTCGTGAAGGTTGGGACTATTGGATTCAGAAGGAATATTGGGAAAATTTATGGGCATATATGCTTTGGGTGGTGATCGCAATTGGTTGCACACTTATTCCAGCACTTGGTGTATGGAGGAGTCGTAGCGAGATCAGCGCGCGTCGCCGAATCGACTGGATTTTGTTTTTTCTAAGCGTGCCCAATACATTTATTTGGCTTTCATGCACTATTTCGTGGCTTCGGGGCGCAGAGGAGAGCCTTATACTATTTGCGCCTTTTATCATACTGCTGGGCAGTCTTTACGGGGGAGTGGTTTTTTGGCAGCGTGCGCGTCATAGATTATGAGCGAATAATCCTGAGTAAAATTTTAGATGATGTGCACCGCGTATCGCGGAGCGATACCAGCCTATAGCGAGGGGTTGAGCTTAGCGACACCCCTCGTTAATTGATAAACATTTCCCGCATCACGGAGTGATGCAAGCCGTTCACGACGTGATGCCGAAGATGGCTGGCATCGCTCCGCGATGCAATTCATTGTCGGGCGTCGTCGAGGGGTGTCGCTTCGCTCAACCCCTCGCTACACGCTTGGATGGCTAACGCCATCATGCATGAGCCAACTTCGTTGAACACTTCATCACGTATGACGGAATTTCGTTTTATTTGCCATCCGTAAACTTTGCATTTCGACATTCATTATGGCTCAATCCAAATACCCTTGATCAAAACTCACGCCGGATTTTTTCAACATCATCTCCAACTCCTCGCGGAAACTTCGCGTGCGATGGTGCTCCTCCTGCTCGCGCACATACGCCACGACGTCGGGCAAGACCGACGCGCTCACTGTGAAGGCGGCGTAGCCGTCCTGCCAGGCGAAACTTGGAATCTTCAATTCCTCGTGAATCCACGCTGATGAATTCTTCTTCAACTCCTGAAGCACCTTTGAGATCGTGTGCGTGGGTTTTAATGACACGGCGAGATGCACATGATCAGACACGCCGCCGACTTCGTGTGAATGACCACCCAAGCCGCGAATGGTGCCGCCGAGATACTCAAACAAGCGGGGTCGCAATTCCTTGGTGAACCACGGCTCACGGTTCCTCGTGGAAAATATGATGTGGTAATGGAGCGAGGTGTAGGTGTTCGGCATGGTGTGGCAAGGGCTGGCATCGCTCTGCGATGCGGTTCAAGGGGCGTATGATACGAGGGGTGTCGCTTCGCTTAACCCTTCGCTAAAGGCTTTAATCGCTACGCGATCATGGAGATGGAGTGTCGTTCCTCCTTAAAGACTTTTCGCCCTGTTGTGCGAGTCTCAATAAGATGCCAGTTGCGTTGCGGCTTACCCCAGTCCCCCGCGATCACTGTTCAGCGCGGCATCGCCATACTTGGCGCGCGTGGTTGGCGAATAATCGAGCGGAGTCCATGCGGCGTTCTTGGCGGACGATGCGACGACGGCTTCGATGAAGGCCAT
>JAYVQB010000512.1:0-3663 GCA_043757085.1 Verrucomicrobiota bacterium | reverse complement strand
AGCCACACATGATGAGGCCGCTGACACCGCTGTCGATCAGCACTTCGAGATGCCGCGCCGTGCCGGGCAGGTCGAGCGATTGATCGAGATGGAGTTTGGTGGTGGATGCAGGGAAGACGCCGGACCAGTAGGGTTTCATAATTTATTAGTAAATGGGTGGAAATTATTTGGCGAGTAATGCGGTTCTTGGCAAATCGTTAGGCCTCTTTCGTAATAGATGTGTTGTGCGCTGCTAGCCCTCATTTGCTGAGGGCTAGCAGCCCACAACACGCGAGTCGATTACTTCCTGCGGCATGCATTCCCATTGCGAAAGAGGTCTATAAGCTGTCTCAAGAGAACACGCTCCAGTCGAGCACGACCTTGCCGCAGTTGCCGGACTTCATGGCGTCGAAGCCTTTTTGAAATTCATCGGCACCGAAGCGATGCGTGATGACAGGCTTGATGTTCAACCCGCTTTCGAGCATCACGGACATCTGATACCAAGTCTCATACATCTCGCGCCCGTAAATGCCTTTGATGGTCAGCATGTTAAAAACGACCTTGTTCCAATCAATGGCGATCTGCTCGGAAGGAATGCCCAGCATCGCGATTTTTCCGCCGTGGCACATGTTGTCGATCATGCTGCGGAAGGCGTCGGCATTGCCGCTCATTTCAAGTCCCACATCGAAACCCTCGCTCATGCCGAGTTGCTTCTTCACATCCGCAAGCTGTCCACGCGTAACATTGAGCGCCACATCCGCGCCCAACTTTTTCGCGAGATCGAGCCGATAATCATTCACATCGGTGATGACCACATGCCGCGCGCCCGCATGTTTCACAATGGCCACGGCCATGATGCCGATCGGCCCCGCGCCCGTGATAAGCACATCTTCGCCCAGCACTTCAAATGAGAGCGCGGTGTGAACAGCGTTGCCGAAGGGATCAAAGATCGACGCCACATCTTCATCCACGCCGTCGCGGTGATGCCAGACATTGGTCATCGGCACGCTGATAAATTCCGCAAACGCGCCCGTGCGATTCACGCCGATGCCGCTGGTGTCCTTGCAAAGATGACGCCGCCCCGCGAGGCAGTTCCGGCATCGCCCACAGACGACGTGACCTTCCGCGCTGACGATTTCGCCGACATGAAAGTCTGTCACATTGGAACCGGCAGAGATGACCTCACCGACAAATTCATGGCCCACGACCATCGGCACCGGGATGGTCTTCTGCGCCCATGCATCCCATTTATAAATGTGGAGGTCTGTTCCGCAGATGCCGGTCTTGTGGACTTTGATGAGCACATCATTGATGCCGACGACGGGTTCGGGAACATCCTGGAGCCATAGACCAGGCTCGGCTTTGGTTTTGACGAGGGCTTTCATAAGAAATTGGAGCTAATTAAGAAGTGATAGCAAGTGGCCATCTTTGAGCTTTTGCCGAAAGGTTCAACAAGTTCCGACACCCAAAATATTTTTCAGATGCTACGCGCACGTGTCGCCGCCATACTGCCCCATGCCCCACCCCCAGTTAGTCCTTCTGCTCTGCCTGACCGTCACGCAACTCCTTGCGCAGGAGTCGCCGCCGACGCCAGCAAAAGACACGGCCTACGCGCAGCTTGAACTGCTGACCCGTGCGATGGAGATCGTCCGGCAAAATTATGTGGATGAGAAAAAAGTCACCTACGAGCAGCTCATCGAGGGTGCGTTGGAAGGCATGTTGAAAAAGCTTGATCCACATTGCGAATACATGGGCCGCTCGCTTTTTGAAGAGATGCAACAGGAACAACACGACACCAGCGAGGGCGTCGGTATCACCGTTGCGCTACGCAACGGCACACTGACCATCATCACCGTCGAGGAAGACGGCCCGGCGGCAAAAGCGGGCGTGATGCCGGACGACCAGATCATCCGCATCGGCGATGTGCTGACGGACAACATGAGCACCATGGAATCCATGCAACACCTCAAGGGGAAAGCGGGCGAAGCGCAGCGCATCACCGTGAGGCGGCTAGGCACCAAACAGTTCCTCGACTTCAATCTGGTGCGCGCCGCGCTTCAAGAAAATTCCGTGCGCGATGCCATGTTGCTCCATGAAAAAATGACCGCACCGTGGAAGATCGGTTATGCGCGACTAACGCAATTCACGCAGGCGACCGCCAAGGATCTCAGTGATGAACTCGATACGCTGGAGAAACTGGGAATGCAGGCTTTCATCCTCGATCTCCGCAACAATCCCGGAGGCTTGATTGACTCCGCCGTTGCAGTCTGCGGCGAGTTTCTTCCGGCGCAAACCGTAGTCGTCACCACCGAGGGGCGCGTGGCCTCGCAGAATGCGCCGCCCTATCGAACCCCCGCGCGCAACGGCAAACCCTTGCGCCAATATCCGCTGGTAGTTCTCATCAATCAGGGCAGCGCCAGCGGCGCGGAGCTGGTGGCCGGCGCCTTGCAGGATTTGAAGCGCGCGATCATTCTCGGCACTACCAGCTTTGGCAAAGGCTCGGTGCAATCCGTTTTGCCGATGAAAAACGGCGCGGCCCTGCGCCTGACAACGGCGAAATATTACACGCCAAGTCATCGCACGATCCATGAAAACGGTATCGAGCCGAACATTGTCTCCGCGCTCACTTCGGATGAAGAAATAAAAGTCTTCCAGTGGCGCGCCAGCAACACGACCGGAGAAGCGCGGGCGCTTGATCTTGCGAAACTCGGTGACCGCCAACTGGAGCGCGCGGCGGATGTGCTGAAAGGCTTGATGGTTTACAAAGAATTCAACGCGCCCGCGAAGACGGAGAAAAGCAAACCATAACCCAACTGGAACGCGGGCCTTTAGCCCGCATCCTTTATGAAGGCGGGCTAAAGGCACGCGCTCCGTTTAACTAATCTCAATGAAAAACATCCTCGCCTTAGAAAGTTCCTGCGACGAGACCGCCGCTGCCGTGGTGCGGGAAGATGGAAGCGTGCTTAGCAGCGAGATCGCATCTCAGATCGAAGTTCACCGCATCTATGGCGGTGTGGTGCCGGAACTCGCCTCGCGCAATCACATTCTGCACGCGCGACTTCTCGCGGAACGCGCACTGGCTAGCGCTGGCCTTACATTGCAAGACATCGCCGCTTTCGCCGCCACCAGCGGGCCGGGGCTGGTGAGTTCATTGTTAATAGGCAGCACTTTGGCCAAGTCGCTCGCGCTGGCCGAGGGTAAGCCATTCCTCTCGATCAATCACTTGGAAGGCCATCTGCTTTCGCCGTTTATGAATAGTAGCAAGGGCGTCCCGCCCTTGCAGGAGCACATCGCGCTCATCGTCAGCGGCGGCCACACCATGTTGCTTCACGTGCGCAGCATCGCTCAATACGAACTGCTGGGCCGCACCCGCGACGACGCCGCAGGCGAAGCCTTCGACAAGGTTGGGAAAATGCTCGGACTCCCTTATCCCGGTGGCCCGGAGATTGATCGCAGGGCAAAATCCGGCAATCGCACCGCGCACGTTTTCCCACGCAGCATGATGGGCGAGGGACACGAATTCAGCTTCAGCGGACTGAAGACCGCCGTGCTCTATTTGCTGCCCAAGATCAACACTGCTGATGACCAGACGATTAATGATGTCTGCGCCTCATTTCAAGAAGCAGTCGTGGACGTTCTGATAAATAAAACCATTCGCGCAGCAGTAGAACGAAACGAAAAACT
>JAYVQB010000511.1:0-3677 GCA_043757085.1 Verrucomicrobiota bacterium | reverse complement strand
TAGCGGCGGTATGGATGGTGTGGGACCTGGTTGGCCGCAATAAGAACACCAAGATTGCTTTTTCAATTGCGGCACCCGTTCTGGTGATGGTGCTGATGTTCAGCTCATCGCGGCAGGTGCGAGTTTGGGAATCGGATCTGGCTTTGTGGGAACACTGTGTTGCCAACACGAAGGACAATTTCTATGCCCAGTCTAAACTCGGCAAATCGCTGCAAGACCTCAAGGATTACGCAGGTTCCGAAGAGCACTACCGCGCTGCATTAAAGCTCAATCCCAACGGGATCGAAGCCCTCAATAATCTGGCCAGCATTCTTTCCATGAAAGGGGAGATGCAGGAGGCGCTTGAGCTCCAACGGCGCACCGTCGTCGTGTTCCCCAAATGGCATCTCATGCATCACAACTTGGGACAGCATCTTGCGAAAAACGGCGACTATGCGGGTGCCAAGAACTCGTATCTCCGGGCCTTGGAACTGGAGCCGAAAAGTTTTGCCACCAGTTACCAGCTTGCGTCCATGCTTGATGAAAAATTCGGTGATAAGGCCAGCCTCGAAGAAGCCGCAGACATTCTGAATCGTGCAATCACTTATCAGCCACTGCAGGCGGAGCTGTATTACTTGCTTGGTAACATACGCTATCGTCAGGCGCGCGCGGACGATGCCATCGCCAGTTTCCGCAAGACACTTGAAATTGATCCCAAACACTCGGGTGCCGCGAATAATCTTGGGGCGCTGCTGGTGGCGAAAGGCTTGGATGACGAGGCCATGGAATTGTTCACCAAGGCCATCCAGGACAACGCCACCAATCTGGACGCCTACGACAATCTGGCCCAGACGATGATAAAAAAAGGCAAGCCCGAGGAGGCAGTGAATATATTGCGCAGCGCGCTGAAGCTCGCACCCAACCACCCGGGCTGTCATATCAGACTGGCCTGGGTGCTCGCCACTTCCCCGGTGGACTCGATTCGCAACGGACTCGAAGCTACTCAAATGGCGAATCGGGCAGGAGAACTCGCCGGAAAAAATTTCCCAGATGTGCTGGATTCCCTTGCTGCTGCTTATGCTGAAACGGGCCGCTTCACGGAAGCGCAGGAAGCGGCCACCAAAGCATTGGAACATCCTGCGATGCAGAACAATCCCGAGCGCGCCTCACAAATCCGTAAGCACCTAGAAATGTATCGCAGCGGGCGGCCATTCAGGGATGTAGCTGCTCCATGATATTTTAGCAATGTGCGCGTCGATAATCGGCAACTGGTTGCGGAAGAGAGCGTTGAATTTCCGAGACGCGATACCCGAACCCTGAACCAGCAAGAGTGGACAGATCAATGCATCCACGACGGCGGCGATAGAGTCCTAAATGGAGGCCGGCACCCGACCGAAGTTATACGCGAATCCCTGGCTGGTTGAGCGGATACTGGTGGGAAAAAGCCGTAGAATGACGCCGTGATACCGCCGGCGATGAAGACCGAGATTAGGAATGGCGTGCCGTATTGGGTGTTGAACTGATATAGGAAAAGCAGCGAGGCCATAAAGCCAATACAGAGCGCAAAGTAAGTGATGCGCCGCCCGAACTTTCCTGCGGCGAGCACGGCAGTCAGCGCCATCCATTTGCCTGCACCGCTGGCAACTAATGGCTTTGCGTTTAATGACTCAGGCTTGGTCATATTTCGAGTAGCCAGCAGTAAGCCATCTAAGACGCAGCATCACAACCGCGCCAAGGGTTCGACGAGGAATAGATGCGTTGTGGCCAGATAGGCTTGGCCCATGCTCATGCGCTTCATCTCGTGACCTGCGCCCCACGAGTCACTGAAGATCACCTGATCCTTTGCGGTATTGTAGCCGATGATCATGCGCATGTGGAAACCGCCCTTCTGCATGGCAGTCTGAGGTTCTTCGGGATACAAACCCAGTTCCAATGCCCACAGTAGCGGAAGCCCTTGATTGATGTGATCCTGCACGAACTTGGCGAACTTCTCAGGTCGAACCGCAGGATCGGGTTTGCCCGGATACTTTGACAGCAGCGGCTTGAATCGCACCTTGAACCGGTTGCCAATTTTCTTCAGTGCCTCGGCAAATTCCAAGGTGCTCGTCCCGCGCTTGGCGTCGCTGCCCACGAGTTCGGCCAGTTCATGCTGGTCGCATTGCACATGCAGATAACCAAACATGCGCTGGCAGGAAGCGACCACACAGTAGCCCTTGGCCCCTTGATCAACCATCGGCACGCCGCTCACATAAACGTCGCCATTTTCCTTCTTCACGAACTTGAGCAATTCCGCAGGCTTGAGAGTGGAGGCGTCCCGGCCAATGGCCAATATGCCCAGCAACTGATCCTTCCCGCTCGGCGGTGAAAGCTTGAGCCGGAGAAATTCTGGTTTGCCACGCGACTCCATCGCGTCCGTGTTGAATTCCAAAAGAGCTAGGGCATTCGGCGCCGTCCAGAGCCACCCGGTCGTCTTCACGGCTGTCTGGGCCGTAGGTCTGCGCTCCTTCGGCACGACCTTCAATGTCTCCCCAAGCAGCCGTCCTGTTGTTTTATAGCGGGCATCGAAATCAGCCTTGTCAATTTCACCAGAGTCACCGCGATTGAAGATCGAAAGTGTCACATTGGATGCCTTGCCGTCCTTGAATTCAATCAATGCCTCATCAACGGCAAGCTGACCGCCGAACAAGGTCAGATCGACGGAAATGTTTGTGTAGGGCTTTCGCGCGAATCGCGCACTGTCCCGGCTTTGCGTGAGCCATTTAAACTGTGGCGGTGTCTTGAAGCCCGGCTCCGTGCAGAGTTCTTCCAGTTTCTCCGGTGTCAATTCCCACAGGCCGGGCAACGCGAGAACTTTGTCGAGATCCATTTTTAGGCTCATCTGGTCCGTCTGATTTGCGGTCTTAGGTGACTGCGCAAAAAGGTTCGGTGAGATCAGCGCAAGGCAGAATGCGGCGGGCAAGAGGAGTCGGGTATTCATGACAAGACTTTGATGGCGATGGGCGATTGATAAGTGGTGCCAACGGCGGGACTCGAACCCGCACGGAGTTTCCTCCAAAAGATTTTAAGTCTCATGCGGCTACCAATTACGCCACGTTGGCCTCAAGTGTAATCCATAAACTTCATTCGCGAACTTGGCGAGTGAAATGGCGCGAGATTACTCACTTCTCGCCCAGCGATCGCACCAGCCCGATCATGACGCCCTGGATGGTCAGGTCATGCGCCGGAATGAGATCGGGATAACGCGGATTCTCCGCCCGCAGGCTGGGACGGCCTCGCTCCACCATGTAGCGCTTCAAGGTGCTCTCGCCATCAATCAGCGCGGCCACGATGTCGCGTGATTTGGGATCGCGCTGTTCGAGCACGACAATATCGCCATCGAGAATATGCGCACCGATCATGGAATCGCCCCGCACTTGCAGCGCGAACGGTTTCGCATTTGCCGATAAATGGAGCGCGCGGAAATCGACTGCCAGTTGTCGGTCAGCCTGCTGTGGGTTGTCAGATGCGAAGCCGGCGGGAATCACGCCATAGACAGGAATCTCCACCATTTGCGCGCGTGATTGATGCTCTTGCGGAAAGACCACGGCGCGCGCTTTGCCCGCGAGCCGACGAATCACGCCCTTGCGCTCCAGTGCGCGAAGATGGCCCATCGCGGCGGTCTGGCTGGCGAATCCGAAATGCTTCTGGATGTCACGCGT
>JAYVQB010000510.1:0-14643 GCA_043757085.1 Verrucomicrobiota bacterium | reverse complement strand
ATGTTGTTTACAATCCCCGCACCCGTCGCTCCGAGCGCGTGGGCCGTCTTATTCAGATTCAGGCGAACCAACACACGGACATTGATTGCTGCTACGCTGGCGACATCGCCGCCATGGTGGGAATCAAGAATGTCACCACGGGCGATACGCTTGCTGAGGAAGATTACGATATTCTTCTTGAGCCGCCGTCATTCCCTGAGCCGGTTATCTCCATGGCTGTGGAGCCTAAGGCGAAGGCCGATCAGGAAAAAATGGGCAATGCACTTCAGCGTCTGTCTGACGAAGATCCGACTTTCGTGGTTCGCACCGACGAAGAGACCGGGCAGGTCATCATTGCGGGCATGGGCGAGTTGCATCTGGAAATCTTGCGGGACCGCATGTTGCGCGAATTCAAGGTGGACACCAATGCTGGCAAGCCACAGATCGCCTATCGCGAAACGCTCACACAGCCTGCCGACGGAGAAGGCAAACTGGTCAAGCAATCCGGTGGTCGCGGCCAGTATGGTCACGTTATTTTGAAGGTCATGCCAAGTGAGCGTGGCAAAGGATTTACCGTTGACAACAAGGTTGTCGGCGGAACCATCCCCAAGGAATATATCAACTCCTGCAAGGCTGGCGTCAAAGAGGCCATGCTGAATGGCATCATCGCTGGCTATGAAATTGTGGATATCCACGTTGACCTGATTGACGGATCCAGCCATGACGTTGATTCCAACGAAAACGCTTTTAAGATGGCAGCGATTTTTGCCGTCAAGGATGCCCTGAAAAAAGCCAAGTGCATCATGATGGAGCCCATCATGGCGGTGGAAGCCAATACCCCGGAGCAATACCAGGGTGACATCATGGGCGACATCAACCGTCGCCGCGGTAAAATCACCTCGATCGACAGTCGTAACGGCCTGAGCATCGTCAAAGCACAGGTTCCTCTCGCTGAAATGTTCGGCTACAGCACCACCATCCGCACGCTCTCAAGCGGACGCGCATCCTATTCGATGCAGCCCTCCCATTTCGAGCAGGTGCCGCAGCAGATTGTTGATCAAATTGTGGAGCAACGCACCGGCAAGAAATAAACCTTTTATCCCGGAAACCTAACATCATGCAAAACCAAAAGATTCGCATCCGCCTTCGTGCTTTCGACTATCGTGTGCTGGACAAGTCCACCGCCGAGATTGTTGAGACCGCCAAGCGCACCGGAGCCAAGGTGGCCGGCCCCATTCCTTTGCCCACGCGCATCGAAAAATTCACCGTGAACCGTTCTCCGCATGTGGACAAGAAATCCATGGATCAGTTTGAAATCCGGACTCACAAGAGGCTGCTGGACATCGTTGATCCGACCGCGCGCACGGTTGATGAACTCAAAAAACTGAACCTTCCGTCCGGAGTGGACATCACCATCCGCATCTAAACGAGACTCCAAGAAAGAGGAAATATCATGAGCTTAGGATTGATTGGCAAAAAAGTGGGCATGACCCGCATCTACATCAACGACGGCGAGGCTGTCCCTGTGACTGTCATCGAGGTGGCCGGCAATGAAGTCGTGCAGTTGAAACTCAAGGAAAAAGACGGTTACAGCGCCGTTCAGCTTGGCTTCAACGAGAAGAAGGAGTCCCGTGTGACCAAGCCGATGCTGGGGCATTTCAAGAAGCACAACGTCACGCCAAAATATAAGTTGCTTGAGTTCCGCCTTCCCGAAGACCAACTCCCCGAAGCTGGTGCCAAGTTTGGTCCTGAACTTTTTGAGAAGGGATCATTCGTTGATGTCATCGGCACGACCAAGGGCAAAGGCTTTCAAGGGGTGGTCAAACGCTACCGTTTCCGTGGTCAGCCTGCGTCGCATGGTTCCATGATGCATCGCCGTCCCGGTTCCATCGGTTGCCGAAGCACACCCGGATTGGTTTGGAAAAATCAGAAGATGCCGGGCCACATGGGCGATGTCCGTCGCACCACCCAGAATCTGGAAGTCATTCAAAGCCGTCCTGATGACGGAGTGTTGCTGATCAAGGGCTGCATTCCTGGAGCCAACAACAGCTATGTCATCGTGAGGCCGGCAAAAAAGAAATCCGCCGAGAAGTCGAAGTAGTGCAACGAAAAAAATCACTGAACCATGGCCGCAAAAAAATTAACTCTTGAGGACGCGAAAGCCGCAAACCTCAACCTCACTGAAGGAGACAAGGGACAGCACGCGCTGTATCTTGCCATCGTTGCCTATCAGGCGAACCGACGTAGCGGGACAGCCTGCACCAAGTCGCGGGCTGAAGTTTCTGGCAGTGGTAAAAAACCTTGGAACCAAAAGGGAACCGGGCGCGCCCGAATTGGAAGCATTCGTGCACCGCATTGGCGCGGCGGCGGTATTGTCTTTGGTCCCAAGCCAAGGGATTACTCAAAAAAGACCCCGATCAAAGTAAAGCGTCTCGCCTTTAGGGCTGCACTTACCGCACGGATTAATGATGGAGACATCATGGTAACCCCTGCACTGGAGATTGCAGACGGGAAAACGAAGACATTCATCAAGACGCTGGTCAATCTTACTGACGCTAAAAAGATTCTTTTTATTGCCGATCAATATGATGATCTGACCGCGCGCTCTGCAGGCAATCTCCAGGGCGTCAAACTGGTCCTGGCAAAAGATGTAAATGGAGAAAACCTGCTAAATTACGAAAAAATCATTGTCATCGGGGACGCTCTTCAAACCCTTTCCAATAGAACCGCCTGACATGCAAGACATCTACCAAGTGATTAAAACCGTCAGACTCAGTGAGAAAGCAACCCTGCTCAGTGAGAAAAACAACCAATACGTCTTTGTGGTTGATCGCAATGCCAACAAGATTGAGATCCGCGATGCTGTTGAAAAGTTGTTTGGCAAAAAAGTGCTTGGTGTCAGCACCATGCAAATGAGCGGCAAAAAACGCCGTCACGCCAATTCGGCCGTTGGCCGCACGTCCCACTGGAAGAAAGCCATCGTCCGGCTCAAGGAAGGTGACAAAATCGAACTCGCCTGAAAAATTTAGCCTAGCAAATCTCGCCCCATCAAGCATATGGCCCTCAAGACCTTCAGACCAACGACTCCATCGAACCGCTATAAACAGTGGCCTTCTTTCGAGGAGATTACAAAAAGCACGCCAGAGAAAAGCCTCACTGTCTCCATCAAAAAGAGCGGTGGTCGCAACAACACAGGCAGAATCACCTGCCGCCATATAGGCGGCGGACACAAGCGCCGCTATCGTTTGGTGGATTTCAAAAGAACTCGCCATAACGATCCCGCGAAAGTGGTTGCCATCGAATATGATCCGAACCGCAGCGCCCGCATTGCGCTCATTCAGTATAAGGACGGCCAGAAAAGTTACATCTTGGCACCGGCAAATCTGCAGGTTGGTGCGACCGTGATGTCAGGTGACAAGGCTGCGCCTGAAACGGGCAACGCTCTGCCACTCAAACTTATTCCCTTGGGTCAGCAAATTCATAATATCGAGCTTCAACCTGGACGTGGTGGACAGTTGGCCCGCTCCGCCGGTCAGGCCGCCATTCTTTCCAACCGTGAAGGCGACTACGCACTCGTCAAGCTGCCCTCCGGTGAAATCCGCAAGATTCTGGGAGTCTGCTACGCCACAGTCGGACAGGTTGGTAACGTTGAGCACATGAATGTGGTCAGCGGCAAAGCTGGACGCACGCGCTGGCTGGGTGTTCGTCCTACTGTGCGCGGCATGTGCATGAACCCGATTGATCACCCGAATGGCGGTGGTGAAGGGCGTTCAAAATCCGGCGGTGGCCGCCAGCATCTGCTTAGTCCCTGGGGACATGCGAAGGGTGAAAAGACTCGCAAGAAGAAAAAATATTCCGACCGCCTGATCATCCAGCGTCGCAACGCAAAGAAAGACTGACGCAAAAATTAGCTCGTAACAATCATGGGACGCTCACTTAAAAAAGGACCTTTTGTAAACCAGAAACTACTCTGGAAAATCGACAAGCTGAACGAGGCTGGTGCCAAGAAGCCGATCAAGACATGGGCTCGCGCCTCTATGATCACGCCGGACTTTGTCGGTCATACCTTCCAGGTTCACAATGGCAGGGATTTCGTCAGTGTTTATGTCAGTGAAAATATGGTGGGTCACAGGCTTGGAGAGTTTTCACCTACTCGAGTCTTCAAGGCTCATGGCGCCCACACCGCCAAGGTTACCAAGTAACAGTGATCATCCCCCAGCCCTATAATTCTTTGAAAATGTCTTCACATATGTTCAAACCTCTTACGTCCGCGCTGTTTATGGCTGCGGTAGTCATGGGTTCGCATGTGCAGGCTCAGATCGATGATAAAATCGAGCTTAGAGAATTAAAGGCCACCTTGCAAATCTCAGCTGCCAAGATACAAGATTTGGAGATGAAGGCCACCACTGATAGAGGCCAGATCAATGCACTGAAGGAAAGCCTCGCCGCTGCAAATCTTGACTGTCAGCAAAGCAGGGAAAATTATGACAAGCTGCGGCTGCAGAACGAAGGACTTGGGATTGCTGCGCTGGACAATTCAAACTCCAGCCTTCGTCAGGGACTCCTCTCAGCCCTCAGTGATTTGCGTATCTTGGAGCAGCAAAAACGTTCCCTGTCAGAGGCATTGATCAGCCTCTCGGAGACTGCTCTCTCTTATGCCAAAAGCAATTCACAGGGTGAGTCAGCTGCAGGAAAGTTGGAACTGGACAAGGCTCTCGCAACTGCCGAGAAAGCGCTTGGCGTCCTTGCGAAAAATGTTGATTCCAAGCAGGATAACAACAACAATGATCTGCACAACGCCCGCATCGTTAGCCTCAAGGAAGAGATGGGTATTGCCGTCCTCAATGTAGGGTCCCGTCAGGGCGTCCGTCCGGGAATGCCGTTCTCCATCTTACGTGAGGACAAGCCAGTGGCCCATGCGCTGATTGTTGACGTGCGTCAGGGCATCTGCGCCGCTGTATTGAGTGATCTGGTCAGTAAGGATGAACCTGTTAAAATCGGAGATACTGGTCGTGTCGAAACATCAAAAGGTTAACTAAAGAACAGTCATGGAAGTCAAAGCTATACACAAATACGCGCGCATCTCTGACCAAAAGGCCAGGGAGGTCACGCGCGCCATCACGGGGATGCCCGTCTCTCATGCGCTGAACGTCCTGAATTTTACGCCCAAAAAGGCCGCTCAGTTGATCGGCAAGGTATTGCGCTCGGCGATTGCCAATGCTGAAAACAATCACGAACTCGACGCGGATGATTTGTTCGTCAAAAGTGCTGTTGCCACCAAAGGGCCTATTCTCCATCGCATCATGCCCCGCGCCAGAGGATCAGCCGCAGCTATCAAGAAGCGCATGAGTCACATCACAGTGATTCTTGCCGAGAAAGAAGCGGACGCAAAAGATGAGGCGGAGACGACTGCTGAGAACGCGGCTCCAGCGGGCAAAAAGAAAGCAACGCGACGCGTGCGCAAAAAATAATCTGAAAAAACGAAACACGAGATAACCTAATTTATGGGACAAAAAGTCAATCCAATCGTTTTCCGCCTCGCCGTCACCAAGGACTGGCGCTCCAAGTGGTTTGCACCCGACAAGGAATATACCGAATTCCTCCACAGTGATCTTGCGGTGAGGAAATACCTCAAAGATAAGCTGTCCACAGCTGCCCTTGCCAAGATCGTCATCGAGCGTGCATGGAATCTTGTCCGCGTCACCCTCCATACCGCTCGCCCTGGGCTGGTCATTGGACGGAAGGGCCAAGAAATCGAAGTGATGAGCGCAGAGATTTCCAAAATGTGTGGCGGGAAGCAGGTCAAAATCGACATTCTGGAGATCAAACAACCTGAACTTGATGCGCAGCTTGTTGCAGAGTCAGTTGCCACACAGCTTGAGCGTCGTATTTCATTCCGTCGTGCCATGAAGCGCGCAGTCCAGACGGCCATGGATCTGGGTGCGGATGGAATTCGTATTCGTTGCGCCGGTCGCCTGGGTGGTGCAGACATCGCCCGCGCTGAACAATATCGTCAGGGCAAAGTGCCTCTTCAGACACTGCGTATCCCCATTGATTACGGTTTCACGGAAGCAAAAACGGTTTATGGTCTTATCGGCGTAAAATGCTGGCTGAACCGCAAACCAGAAGTCGAAGGCGAACAACAACCCCAACGCCGTCCTGCACGTCGTTCGGGAGATCGCGAGCGGCAGCCGCAAGGCTAAAACAATTTATCAACCCCTTTAAACCTTAGGAAACAACCCCATGGCACTTTTGCCCAGCAGAGTAAAATATCGCAAGGCACACCGCGGAAGTCGTGCAGGTAATGCCACGACTGGAAACAAGGTGAGTTTCGGCGAGTATGGACTTCAGACACTTGATCGGGGCTGGATTAAAAACAACCAGATCGAAGCGTGCCGAGTCGCGATTACACGTCATCTCAAGCGTAAGGGCGTGGTATTCATCAGAATATTTCCCCATAAGCCTGTCACTGCCAGACCTCCTGAGACCCGAATGGGCAAGGGCAAGGGACCGCCGGAATTCTGGGTGGCTGTCGTTTACCCTGGAACCATGCTTTTTGAAATCGCAGGCGTCAATGAAGCGCTGGCTCGTGATGCTTGCCGGCTTGCGGCGAACAAACTTGGCCTCAGGACGCGCTTTGTGGTGCGTCATGCTACACACTAAACACTTCTGGAAGCATCATAATGAAAATAACGAAACTTCGCGAACTCTCCATTGATGAACTGCGTGCACGCGGCCGTGACCTGAAGCAGGAGGCCTTGCATTTGAGAATACAAAAGGCATCCGGCCAATTGGAAAACAAAGCCATTCTAAAAACTCTCCGCAAAGAGAATGCCCGCATCGAAACAATCTTGAGTGAGCGTCGATTGGACTTGAATGCGGGAACAAAGGCATCCGAGGGGGGCAAGACCGCACCAGTCCAGAAAGAATCCCAAAAAAAGGCGGCACCCAAGCCCGTCAGCAAAAAGGCCACGGTTAAAAAAGCACCCGCAAAAAAGAAGGCTGAGTAAACAGCGCAACACATAATATTATCATGAGTCAAGAGGCACCCAGCATACCCGCAGAGCGCATTTCAGTGCAAAAGACACGTGTAGGCGTGGTTATTTCCAACAAGATGACCAAGACTATTGTCGTCGAAGTGGAGCGCCGCGTGCCGCACCCTATTTTCAAAAAAATCGTGCGCAAGACATCCAAATTTTATGCTCATGATGAAGAGCAAAAGGCCAAGGAAGGCGACAAAGTTCGCATTGTAGAAACCCGCCCGATCAGCAAGCTGAAACGATGGAAGCTTGCAGAAGTGCTGGCTCATTAAATGCCACCGACGAGCAACCAATAACAAAAAAGGAAAGACGATCTTATGCTGCAGATGGAATCAGAAATACCGATTGCCGACAACACAGGCGCCCGCATGGCCGAGATGATTGGCGTAATCGGAAGGAAGAACAAACGGACCGCAGGTGTAGGCGACATCATCACGGCTCACGTTCGCATCTCAACACCTACCGCGGCAGTTAAAAAGGGTGAGGTGGTAAGAGCTGTTGTTGTGCGCACGGCCGCCCCCATTCTTCGTCGTGACGGTTCGGTGCTTCGTTTTGACAAAAATGCCATCGTCTTAATCGACAAGGACAACAATCCCCGTGGCAGTCGCATATTTGGTCCCGTGGCTCGCGAGCTCCGTGACCGTAATTTCATGAAAATCGTCTCCCTGGCACCGGAAGTCCTATGAACCGCGCAAAAACACACGTCAAAAAAAGCGACCTCGTCGAGGTTATTACTGGCGACCACAAAGGAGCTCAAGGAGCCATCCTCCAGGTCATCAGCAAAGACAAGCGCTCCGGCCCCAGGATTCTGGTGGAAGGCGTGAATATGATCAAAAAGGCCATCAAGCCCACACAAGACAAGCCGCAGGGTGGATTCGCCGAGCGCGAAGCGCCCATTCACATTTCCAATGTGAAACTTGTCGAAAGGAAAACAGCCAAATCTCTTGATAAGAAGAAATAATCCTCCAACTTACGCGCCCCTGAATTCATGCGTCGCATCAGCAGCGCGTGGGGCGGGAAGCCAGAAAGGATGAGTCCAAATGCAACCGGAACTGTTGACACATTACACTAAAAAAATCATTCCCGAACTGCGCACGCAGCTTGGTCTTAAAAACATCCATCAAGTCCCCAAGCTTGAGAAGATAGTCATTAACTGCGGCGTCGGCTCACAGGCTGACAGGAAGCAGGCCGTGGAAGATGCGTCGCGTGATGTGGGCCTGATCACCGGTCAGAAAGCCATGGTAACTTTCAGCAAGAAGGCCATTTCAAATTTCAAATTGCGTGAAGGTGAACCGATCGGCCTCAAGGTCACTCTGCGCGGGCCAAAAATGTATGACTTTCTCATGCGCCTGGTTAAAACCGCTCTTCCTCGCGTCAGAGATTTTCGAGGAATATCTGCCCGTGCCTTTGACGGACGTGGGAACTACACCCTCGGCATCAGCGACCAGTCCATTTTCCCTGAGATTGAACTCGACAAGATCAAGCGTTCGCTTGGATTTGATGTCACATTTGTCACCAGCGCGGTGAACGACGATCACGCCCGCGAACTCCTGCGCGCACTGGGTATGCCGTTCCGCAAACCCTCCGCTACACAGGCAAAGAAAGCCGGTGAACAACCCGAACAGGCCGCCGCCTAAGCCACAGTTTATATTTATCCATGAGTGTTCTTACTGATCCAATCGCCGATTTTTTGACACGCATTCGCAATGCTTCTGCGGCTGCGAAGCAGGATTTTTCCGCTCCATTCTCCAAGATCAAGGGTGAAATCGCCCGCATCCTTCAAGAAGAAGGCTATATCTGGGGCTATGAAGTTGTGACGAATGAAGTGACCAAGCCGCAGCTCAAAGTTAAATTGAAGTATCAAGGCAAAACGAGTGTAATTACTGATCTCAAGCGAGTCAGCACACCAGGCCGTCGTCATTATGTTGGATTTGAAGAAATCCCGCGTGTGCGGCAGGGAACCGGCATCGCCATACTCTCCACCCCCAAGGGCCTGATGACCGGTCATCGCGCTCGCAAACATAAACTCGGCGGCGAATTGCTTGCGCTCGTCTGGTAAAAATTTAAATCCCATGTCACGCGTAGGAAAACAACCCATCCAGCTCCCGGAAAATGTCAACGTAAAAGTTGACGCTCAAGGTGCTGTTCTCGTAGAGGGCCCCAAGGGCAAGCTCTCCATCCCGCTGCCAGAAGGCATATCCCTCAAGCAGGAGGCTAAAACCTTATTGGTCGAACGAGCTTCTGATGATCGTCGGGTCAAGGCTCTCCACGGGACGCTGCAGCGGCTAATTGGAAACATGGTTCATGGCGTCAGTCAGGGATTCAAAAAGGATCTTGAGATTCAGGGTGTCGGATTTCGCGCTGCTGTTAAAGGCAGCAATCTCGACTTAAGCCTGGGCTACTCACATCCTTTGCTGCACCCGATCCCCCAAGGGATTAAGGTGACAGTAAACGAAAACACAAAAATTTCAGTTGAGGGAGTGGACAAGCAATTGGTCGGGCAGTTTGCCTCAGACGTGCGCAGTTACTACCCACCGGAGCCTTACAAAGGCAAGGGTGTTCGCTACGCAGGTGAGCACGTCCGTCGCAAGGAAGGCAAGAGCGTCAAATAAAATAGGATATCGAACATGGCTGCAATCAATCGTAAACAAATCCGCAAACGCATTCACGAACGCATTCGCAAGAAGGTTCAGGGCACATCGGCTAGACCACGTCTCGCTGTTTGTTTTTCCAACAAGCGTGTCTATGTCCAGGTAATTGATGACGTGGCGGGACGAACCCTCGCATCCGCATCCACCATGGAAAAAGAATTGCTTTCCACCAAGGCGAACTGCATCACCGCCACCAAAGTAGGTGAAGCCATCGCTGAGCGGGCAATTAAAGCCAAGATTGAAAATGTAATCTTTGATCGTGGTGGCCACCAATATCATGGTAAAGTCAAGGCGCTGGCAGATGCCGCGCGCTCCAAGGGCCTCAAATTCTAACCAAGTCACGCTCTATATATTATGGCCCTACCAGCTAAAAAGTTCTCCGATTCTCCGTCATCAGATTCCAATGGTAACGACAGAAAGTCTGACATTACGGAAAAAGTAGTCTTTATCAATCGATGCGCCAAGGTCGTCAAAGGCGGCCGTCGTTTCAGTTTCAGCGCACTGGTCGTTGCCGGTGACCGTCAGGGCAAAGTCGGACTTGGTTTTGGCAAGGCCAACGAAGTTTCCGATGCCATCAAGAAAGCCAGTGAGGCTTCGCGCCGCAGTTTCGTCAAAGTTAATTTGCTCAACTCCACCATTCCGCACGAAGTCGTCGGTGAACATGGTGGTGGACATGTCTTACTCAAGCCCGCTTCGCCGGGAACTGGAATCATCGCCGGTGGTGGAGTCCGTGCTGTCTGCGAAGTAGCAGGAGTGAAGGACATACTGGCCAAATCACTCGGATCCAGCAACCATGCGAATGTTGTTAAAGCTACTCTCGCGGCCCTGGGTGCCTTGCGCATGCCGGATGAAATTTTCAAAATGCGCGGCAAGAAGTTGGCTGAGAAAAAAGCCATATAATTCGGACAATCCGCCTCAACACAACTTTCAAGCAAACGCACCATGAGACTTCACGACATCAAACCCGCCCCCGGTTCAACCAAACGCCGCAAACGCGTTGGCCGCGGTGAAAGTTCCGGCCACGGAAAAACATCAGGCCGTGGGCATAAGGGGCAGTTGGCCCGTTCCGGTTCTGCCATCAAACCAGGATTTGAAGGTGGGCAGATGCCCATGCACCGCCGATTGCCTAAGAGAGGCTTCAGCAATGCTGCCTTCCGCACAGAATACACCGTGGTCAACCTTGACCGCTTGAATGAACGCTTCGACGACGGTGCGATTATCAATGAGGAGAGCCTGCGCAAAGCCGGCCTGGTCCGCGGACTTCGCGGCATCAAGTGGGACGGAATCAAGCTGCTGGCCGAAGGAGATGTCACCAAGAAATTCACCATCGAGGTGGACAAAGCCAGCGCTGCTGCCAAGGAGAAAATAGAAAAGTCCGGCGGAACCCTTACTCTGGTCAAAGGTCAGCGTAAGAAGAAATCTGACGCGGCCGCCTGAATGTGAATCTGAGTTTGAAGTATTAATATTATGTTACTCGTAGGCGGCTCAGTTTACATCTGAGTCGCTTCCTGTTTCCAGCCACTGTCATCACACCATGATTTCCGCCTTCGTAAACAGCCTTAAGATACCCGATCTGCGCCACCGAATTCTTTTCACGCTGGCGATGATCGTCATTGTGCGCATCGGCTATGCCATCACCATCCCGGGGGTCAATCCCCATATTTTGCAGATTTGGGTGGCCAGTTCTGCGGCAGACAGTTCACCAGCTGCGGCCATTGCGGCTTTGCTCAACGTTTTCAGTGGTGGAGGGTTGAGCAAGTGCGCTATCTTCGCACTCGGCATCATGCCCTACATCAGTGCATCAATCATGCTGCAGCTTCTTACCGCCGTGGTGCCTACGCTGAGCAAGATTGCTCGTGAAGACGGCGGACGCCAGAAGATCAACCAATGGACTCGCTACGCTACAGTCTTTCTTTGTGTGTTCCAAGGCTATCTCCTGGCCCAATCACTCAAAAATCCCGGACAAAACCCTTTCCTGCATGGTCTTGATACTATTATCAGGGATCATGGGCCACTGGTTCCAAATTACGGAATCGGATTCCTGATCACCGCGGTCCTGACCATCACGGCAGGAAGCCTCTTTATCATGTGGCTGGGCGAGCAGATCACTGAGCGTGGTATTGGCAATGGAATTTCCCTACTCATCTCCATCAACATCGTGGCTGATCTTCCCGGATCATTGGTTCGGATTTGGAAAACCTACATCGGCAAGCCCGATGCGGGTGCGATGGATGCGCTTACGGTCTTGTTGCTGGTGGTTCTGCTTATCGCCGTCATCGCGGGCATCATCGCATTGACACAAGCACAGCGGCGGATCGCCATTCAATACGCCAAGCGAGTCGTCGGTCGGAAAGTCTATGGTGGCCAGACGCAATACATGCCACTTAAGGTCAATTACTCAGGCGTCATGCCCATTATCTTTGCACAGGCCATCGTGCTTTTCCCATCGCAGATCATCGGGTTCATGTTCCCCGACAATCACAGCGTCGCCATCTGGGTGCAGCGCATCACCACTGGCTATCCCTACGTCATTATCTCCACCGGACTCATTTTCTTCTTCAGTTATTTCTGGGTCGCCACCATGTTCCAGCCTGCGCAGATTTCCGAAGATCTGAAAAAGAGCGGCGGTTATATTCCCGGCGTGCGCCCTGGCAAGCCGACGGCTGATTTCCTCGACTTCACCATGAGCCGCCTCACATTTGCCGGAGCCGCGTTCCTCACGATCATCTATCTTCTGCCGCTGCTTCTGCAACGGCAGCTTAACCTTGACTCCCGTGTCAGTCAGTTCTTTGGAGGCACCAGCATTTTGATTCTTGTCGGTGTCGTCTTGGATGTCATGAGGCAGGTGGAGACCCATCTTCTTCAGCGTCATTATGACGGTTTCCTTCGCAAGGGCAAAATCCGCGGACGGACGGATCGCGCAGTATCAGGAGGACTGGCGGCTAATCCCACCACGGTTGTTTGGCTCTGGACGACCATCTCCGTGATTGCGATCATCGGTCTGGCATGGGCACTCATGCACGGGCATTGAACAGGAGCCGCTTCGCATGGCTCTGGCATTTGACCGCATCCCCACGCGCCATGGCAAGGCTCTGGATGGATTGCGCCGGGCGTGCGGCGTCGCGCGCGACATCCTGCTCAAAGCAGCCGCTCAGGTTCAGGTTGGCATGACTACCGGTGAGATTGATCGTTTTGCTGCGGCCGAAATCAAAGCCGCAGGCGCTACCAGTGCCTTTCTAAATTATCAGGTTGGACGCAAAAAATTCCCTGGTAACATCTGTATCGGTGTGAACGAGGAAGTCGTTCATGGCATTGGTAACTCGCGTGAAATCAAGCCCGGCGACATCGTGAAAATTGATGTCGGTATCATCAAGGATGGATGGGTTGGAGACAACGCCCTGACCGTGCCGGTTCCGCCCATTGCGCCGGATGTGCAGAAGCTTCTCTCAGCTACCGAGGATGCGTTGATGATTGCCATCGACTGGGCGCGGGAGGGACTCATGCTGGGAGATCTTTGTCACTCGGTAGAAAACTATGTCACTCGCTATGGTCTCACCGTGGTCCGCGATTACGTCGGTCATGGGGTCGGGCGAAAACTGCACGAAGAGCCACAGGTTCCCAACTACGGTGACAAAGGTGCCAAGCCCCGACTGAGAGCAGGCATGAGCATCGCCATCGAGCCGATGATCAATCTCGGCTGTGAAGAGACGGAGACACTCAAGGACGGCTGGACCGTGGTCACGATGGATCGCAAACCGAGTGCGCACTATGAGCATGTGGTTTTGATCACCACGGGTGAACCGGAAATCCTCACCTGGCGCGAGCGCACCAATGCTCCGCTCACGCAGCCCTTGACTAGGGCCGTGGCGTGAGTTCGTGTGCTGTGCCATGACACATTTCCGCCCCTGCATTGATCTACATGACGGCAAGGTAAAGCAGATTGTGGGATCGACACTTTCTGACAGTGCCTGCGGCATTCGGGAAAATTTTGTCAGTAAAAATTCCGCAGCATGGTTTGCCGATCTGTATCGACAAGACAAGCTGGCAGGCGGTCACGTTATCATGCTGGGCAAGGGAAATGAGACCGCCGCACGCGAAGCCTTGACCGCCTACCCGGGAGGACTGCAAATCGGCGGTGGTATCAACGCCAATAATGCGCACGAATGGATTGATGCTGGCGCGAGCCATGTGATCGTAACCTCATGGCTCTTTGATGAGCACGCCCGTTTTCAACAGTCGATGCTTGATGAAATTGTGAACGCCATCGGCGCGGACAGACTGGTGATTGACCTCAGTTGCAAAGCCACATCTGACGGCTGGATCGTCGCCATGAACCGTTGGCAGACACTGACCGATCTGACGGTGAATGCTGCGACCTTTGACCAGCTGGCTCCATATTGCGCCGAGTTCCTCATCCATGCCGTCGATGTCGAAGGAAAATGCGAAGGCATGGATGAGGAACTCATCGCGCGTCTTGCAGAGTGGTGTGAGCGACCCGTCACTTATGCGGGCGGCGCCAGAAGCATCGTCGATTTGCATCGTGCGCAAGAATTGAGCCGGGGGAAAGTGGACGTCACCATCGGTAGCGCGCTCGACATCTTCGGTGGCAAGGGCGCGGCCTATGAAGATTGCGTCGTGTTCAATAGTCGCAATTAATCCAAGACAGGGCAAATACGCAAAGAGCTATGGCTGTGGAATAATCTTTTTACAAAGTTCATAAGCGGGCATCGCACGGCAGCAATTTTTTGGTGGGCGTCTAGTCCTTCACAGTCCATCGCGGAGCGCGTAACGTCCGCAATCCTGACCACACCGAATCACCGCCGCGCAAGGACTTGGCTCCCTCCTGTCGCTTGGGACTGAATCGCCAGCGCTCTGCTTGAAAGATTTCCTCCACAAAGGCCTGTGTGCCCAGCGCACCTCCTTTGCTCAGATAACGCAAACGGCAGCGCAGCATTTCCCACCGCTTCACTTTG
>JAYVQB010000509.1:0-14665 GCA_043757085.1 Verrucomicrobiota bacterium | reverse complement strand
ATGGTGATTTGATCGCCGATGTTGAGATGACCGGCGACTCCGACCTGATCCGCCATGGTGACATTTTTTCCGACACGCGTGCAGCCGGAAATGCCGACTTGAGCGACGATGATGCTGTGGATGATCACCCGCTCGCCAATCACACATCGGTCTTTGATCACGGCATTGGCGTGAATGACGCAACACTGCCCCAATCTTGAACCACGCCCGATAAATGCACCCGCATGGATCGCGCAACCATCGCCAATCACGACATCGTCTTCGATGACGGCATTCGGCCCGATGAACACTTTGGCGCGATCCAGCGAAACCGTGCCACCAATGACTGCGGATGGATGAATTCCAGGAACAAACGGCTGCTTCTGCGGTGCTGAATCCGGATATGACCATGGACACATCACCCCGATGATCGTGCCTTGGGTGATTTCAGCGAGTTGCGCAAGTGTGGTATTCACGGGGCCAAATCGTTGGGTAGTGTATATGCAAACTCCCTGCCCTGATCGGTTGAATCAAGGCAGGGAGCGAAAAATTTTCAGGAATGATTATTTCTTTTTGCCTTCGCTTTTCTTGCTCTCAGTCTTGGGGGCAACTTCTTTCTTTTCTGGAGCGGGCACAGGGCCACCAGCGGGCGCGTTCTTGTTGAGTTCAACGATGACCTCTGAGGTGAAATCGACCACCGCCCCGGTCTTGGAATAAACCAGAAAGGGAACTCCGCCGATGCCGACATTGGATTTGTCGAGAACCAAATCAAAGCCTGCGAGTGCGGCCTTGTCGTTCACCACCTTGACGATTTCATCATAGATGCCTTTGGCCTGTTGACGCTGCTCCTCATCAATCTGCGCCTGACGGCGGCCCTTGAACTCATTGATGTCCTGCTCCAAAGAACGCAGTTCCTGGGCTTTGTTGCGGAATTCCGCGTCCTTTTTGTTGCGCACATCCGCGCTCATCACGGGGTCGGTGCGCTCCTTATCGAGCTTCTGGATTTCATCCATGAGCGCTTTGTATTTGGAGAAGCGCTCATTGATCTGCTCCTTGGCTTCGGAGACGTGGGACTGCAAGGTGGTGGAAGCGTCCTTGGATTTGTAGTATTCCGCAAAAGCTTTGCGGAGATCGACGAGACCAACTTTGAGATCTGCAGGAAAAGCGCGGCTGACGATGGAGAGACAGAGGAAGACGGGAAGGAGGTATTTCATTGGGGGTTGGTTTTAAAGTATCAAGGGTTGTGACCAGTGCTGCTTGAATGAAGAACTCATCTGGCAGTGGTCAGTTGCGCGTCAGAATTTGTAGCCAAGGTTGAAGTTAAACTGCGCGCTGTTGTTGTTGAACGAATCTGAGGATGTGGGGAACCCGACATCAATACGGATCGGGGTGCCGGGAATGAGATAAAGACGGAGGCCGAGGCCGAAATCAGAATTCCATCCACCGCCTAGTGTTCCCGGTCCACCGGAAACTCTGCCGACGTCATAGAAGACAGCACCACGCGCCTTGGGATTTTCACGATCACCAAGAATTGGGAAGTTAAGTTCGACACTGCCGTAAACTGAGGAGGTGCCGCCTAGAGGCTCTCCGCTGGCATCCTTGGGGCCAACATCGCGATATTTGAAGCCACGGAGATTACTGGCTCCACCGAGGAAGAGACGCTCAAAAATGGGGAGACCGCTTCCACCCTGACTGTCCATGCTGCTGGCAGCACCATCAAAGCTCAGGATGAGATCGCCAGGCAGATTGAAATACTGCGAGCCGCTGGCGTGGAATCCATAAGCATCGACATCGCCGCCGATAACTTTTCCGATGAGCGTGGCGCCGACTTCCAGCTTGTGCCCATAGCGCGTCAGGAAAAGAGAGTCGCGCGTGTCATGGACGAAGGCGAGGTCCAGCTTGCTTTCAAAGAATTTGCCCTCTTCCGCCTTGATCTCCGGGGATGCCTTGGGAGAAATGCCGTAAATCTCCACTTTTTGAGCAGTAAAGCGCAGATCGAGATAGGAATGCTCGCCAATGGGTTTGCGAATGGGAATCGCTCCACCGAATTGACGTTCTTTATAGAGATCGTTCGGGCTGAGATAGTAGAGTTCGTGATAGAAGACATTTGCGCCGACCGAGAGACGATGGCCGAGGAACCAAGGCTCAGTAAGGCTGATCTCAAAATCGCGGCGTTTGTTACCTGCTTTGATTCCAAGATAGAAGCGCTGACCACCGCCCTTGAGGTGGCCCTTCCAGTTGGTAATGTCGAAATTGGTCTCCGTCAGGTCGAGGAACCCGGTGAGGCTGTCAATGGAACTGAAACCGGCTCCGAGATTGATTGAGCCTGTGGACTGCTCTTTGACATCCACTTGCAAGTCTTTGTAGCCCGGAGTGCCTGTTCCATTGGGCCTGATATCGACCTGGCTGAAGTAGCCCATTTGTTGCAAGCGGTTACGTGATTTTTCAACCCGCACTGTATTGTATTCGTCTCCGGGGGACACTGCGACTTCACGGCGGATCACTCGATCTTGGGTTTTTTCGTTGCCCGATATGTTGATCTTGCGAACGAATGATTTTTCGCCTTCGGAAACGCGGCAAATCACTTTGACACTTTCACCGCCCGCCTGAACAACACTGGTCTCCACGTGCGCATCGGCGTAGCCGCGGGATCCATAATAGTCAGTGATCATTTTTTCGTCATCCGAGATGCCGGTGGCGGAGTAGGCACGGCCCGCAGCGGAACGAAGCGCAGGCGCCAGCTCTTCCTTGGTGAAGACTTTGTTACCTTCCAGTGCGACTTCAGAAATGCTGAAACGGCGTCCCTGATCAATCACGAAAATCAGATTGACGCGGTCATCCTTGACGGGCTCGCGGCGCACTTGCAGAACCTTGGCATACACATAACCCTTGTCCTGAATGGCGCGTTCAATGGTGCGGATGTCTTCTTGCATGGCGTCATTGTCCAGCTTGCCAGCCTTGCCCCAAATATTGTAAAACTGCTTTTTCTTAAGCTTCATCTTATCGCGAAGGATGGATTCCTTCATGGCGGTCATTCCCTCAAATTTGATGGCATTGATGATGCCCTTCTGCCCCTCAGAGATGGCATAAACAACCCGGATAAAGCCCTGCTTTTCATTGATGGGCTGGGATTTGTAAGAAACACTGACATCGGCAAACCCCTTTTTCGCATACAACTCGCGAATCTTGTTTTGTCCGGCGAAGAGCTTGGATTCTTCCACGGACTCGCCCACTTTCAATTCCACTGCGTCTTTAAGTTTCCCGGAGTCAACGACGGAGTTGCCCGCGAAGGTCACCTCTCCAATGATGCCGCGACCCGAAACCTTGACGATAACTTTCACGCCGCCGGCAACTTCCTGGGCGCTCATTTCCACGTTCTCCACTAGGCCGGTTGCGTAGAGATTTTTGATGTCACGCTCCATCATCTCATCAGAGAACGGACCACCTTCGCGCGTCGCCATGTTGGCGCGGATACGGTTTTCGGCGACTGATGCGCCGCCAGTCATGATGATTTGAACCTGCTTGATGATCTGCTTTCCGGGCAGGGCATTCTCCGGAAGATCGACGGGGGCGGCGAAGCTGACACTGTGCACTGATAAAACAGTGCCGATGGTGGCCGACATCAGCCAATGGGTAAACGGTCGCAAGATCATAAGGGGGTGTTTGTTATCGTGGGAGTTAAGGGATGGGCTATATCGTCGAACAAGGGATGTATCGTCAAGCTCCAATACAGGAAAAGGGATGATATGGCAAAGCAAAATATTTAAGAAAGACTGACTTGTCAGGACGCTGAGAAGCCCCATTTTCACAGTTGCAAGCGCACACAGCGTGCCATTTACCTGATTCGCGGATCATTTTCGCATCCTAATACCTTGAACAATAGCTACTACGACCAAACCGCCAACGCCCCGGAGTCACCCTACGACGTCGCGCTCCGTCCACCTGAATTTGCCGAATTTACCGGCCAGGAAAAGGTCAAGGACCGCCTCATGCTCATGGTGGAGGCGGCCAGACAACGAGGCGATACGCTCGATCACATCCTGCTCTGCGGACCGCCCGGCCTGGGCAAGACTACGCTGGCGCACATTCTGGCCACTTCCATCGGTTCCCGCATGAACGCTACCAGCGGGCCTCAGATCGAGCGAGCTGGCGACCTCGCAGGCATCCTGACAAACTTGCAAGAACGCGACATCCTCTTCATTGACGAGATTCACCGACTGCATCCCAGCATCGAAGAATATCTTTACCCAGCGATGGAAGATTTCCGCCTCGACATCATCATTGACCAAGGCCCCAAAGCGCGAAGCGTCCGCATTGATCTGCCCCCCTTTACGCTGGTGGGCGCTACCACCCGTGCAGGGATGCTGACCAGCCCCATGCGTTCGCGCTTTGGCATTCCCAACCGGCTTGATTACTACACGGTGGACGAGTTGCGCTCCATCCTGTTGCGATCCGCGAACCTGCTCAAAGTGGAGATCGAACCTGCGGGTGCGCATGAAATCGCCCGGCGTTCCCGAGGCACGCCGCGTATCGCGAACCACCTGCTGCGATGGGCACGCGACTACGCGCAGGTGCGGGCACAGAATGCTGTTACTGAGACTGTGGCCGACGCCGCGCTCACCATGCTGGAGATCGACAAGGATGGTCTCGATGAAATGGATCAGCGCATCCTCGATGCCATCATCCACAAGTTTGACGGCGGCCCGGTGGGACTCAACTCAATCGCCGTGGCCGTCCATGAAGATGCCAGCACTCTGGAGGACATGCATGAACCCTATCTGGTAATGCAGGGCTACCTGAAGCGCACCCCGCGGGGCCGTGTCGCCATGCCGGGTGCCTATAAAAAACTGGGGATGCCAGTTCCCACAGGCATCCAGAAAGATATTTTTGACTGATCGTCACATTTTTTTCTTTCCATCGGCACCATTCATCTTTTCAATGACAACATTCCATGCTCTCCAACCTTGAGAAACTTTTCTCCCGGCTGCACGATGCGCAATTCGCATCGCTCCTGATCGAACCCCTGCTGCTCTACGGGCTGCTCTTTGGCGTCATCTTTTTCGCCGTGGGTCATTATATGGGCCAGTCCAAATGCCGCACCGCCGCTCTGATCGTCATCGCTGTTTGCAGTCTCAGCATCAATCCCTATGTCAGCCTCCGCAAGAAGGCCATGACGCGGGAGTTAACCAGCCGCCCTTCTGATGCGATGCTTATCAAGGAACAACAGCAGCGCCGCGTGGACACCACCTGGGTTTATTACTCCCTCGCCATTGTCGCTTTGCTCTCGCTCATTTCCGGTGGAAAAATCGCGCAGTTCTCAGATTACGCCATCATTGGCGGCGGGATCGCCATCATCTTTTTTTCTGCGTGGCTTCACATGAAAGAGGCGGAGATCTACCATCCCAACATCATCCAGCGAGCCATTCCGGTGCGCTGAACTGGCCGCAGTCAGCTTGCGATCACCTCACCGCGCACCGCAGTCTTGGTCATCGGAATATCTTTGATTCTCTCACGCCAGAGCGCAAAATGAGCGCTCGCATAATGCGCATCAAGGGCTGCCTGATCTGAATAAAGCTCCGAGAGAGTGAATACATTTTCCTTGTCGAGTTTGCAGCTTACTTCGAAACGGTGGCATCCCGGCTCATGCAGCGAAGCTGCGGACTGCTCACGGACGGCCTCAAGAAAGGCAGCCAGACTCGCAGAATCGACTTCAAGAATAACAATGACAGAGATCATAAGCACCGACTTGTCACAGATTTTGCGAAATCCGCAACCGCCAGTCGTAACCGCATAAAAAAAACCGTTCATGCCTGCGCATGAACGGTCTCATAAGTTATTAAGTTGTTGAATGGATTTCTGATCAGCCTTTCTTGGCCATGCGCGCTTTCTCAGCCTTGACCTTGGCCCACCTGAGCTTCTGCGCAGCTACAATGGCGGCGCGTCCGGCGGCGGACATCTTGCCTTTCTTTTTCTTGCCGACAGGTGCTGACGACTTGGTGGGGGCAGACTTGCCTTTCACCTTGGCCCAGCGGGCTTGCTGCGCAGCGCGGATGTTGGCCAAGCCTTCGGCTGAGACCTTGGCTCTTTTCTTTCTGCCGCGCTTAACTGGAGCAATGCTTTCCGTAACTGCATGGCTGACAGCTTTGCCGGAACCCAAGATGCTGGCCAGCTCAGCTTGGAGGTTTTCGATCTGCTCAGCCAGAGCAACGGCACGTTTAAGAGTATTAATAGTTGGAGTCATAAGTTCCTCGTAATACGATTGCAGCAATCCGTCAACGGAAAATGATTGCTGACAGTCTGGCTGAATAACAGGTCACAGTAAGTTTCTTGGCCAAGGATCTTAATCTCAAAATCTGAATCATGACGCAGATTCACCCATCACGATGCCCATGATAGGAACAGTCATCGAAATTCAAACTTCTGAATTCGCTCACCATTTATTTCAGCAACATAGACAGAGCCGTCTGATCCGACCGCAATCCCATGTGGCATATTGAATTCCCCCGGCCCCGATCCTTTCACGCCCCAGGATAACTCGACCACGCCTGCCAGCGTCATTCGTGATACTTTGCTCGCCACGCCATCAGTAACATATAACTTTCCATCGGGAGCCAGACAAATTCCGTAAGGTGTGATCCCTTCCATCAGACGGATGAATTTGCCCTCAGCATCAAATACTTGAATGCGCTTATTTTCCCTGTCGGCCACATAAAGCAATCCCTGGCCATCGATCAACAAGGCGTGCGGTAGATGCAGTTGCCCTTTACCTATCCCCCTGCGCCCCCATGATTTGATAAATGATCCGTTCTGATCGAACTTCACGATCCGGGAATTCCCATATCCATCTGAAACAAAAAAATTCCCGTCTGGCGCAACAGCCACATCGGTCGGGCGATTGAAACGCCGGCTGTCTTCGCCCGGAACATCACGCTCGCCCAATGTCATTAACAGGCGTCCGGTCTTGTCCATTTTTACCACGATGTGGCTTTTCATATCCGTGGCCCATATCTGGTCATCCTTGTCCACCCTGATCCCATGTATGGCGGTGAAAATCTTTTCTCCGAAGGAGCGGACATGGTCCCCATTTTTGGTGAATATCGAGATCGGCGGGCCGCTTCGATGCGCGATGATGATGTCACCGGCCTTGTTGATGGCCACGCCGGACACCGCGCCACATTTCATACCTTCGGGCCAATGCGGAAAATTTGGAACAGGTTTGTAAGTGGGGGTCTGCGCCGCAACTCTTGGTAAGTGCAACATTAACCCAACCACGACCGATAGGGACAGGAATATGCGCATGACAGGACTTAGCGATCCAATCGCTGCTCAATGGATGCGTAGGCGTTGTGATTGTGGATGGATTCGAAGTTCTCCGCCTCCACCCTGAACCATGTCAGTTGCCCGTGCTTTTTGGCGCGCAGCGCCACGTTGCGCACCAGATCCTCAACAAAGACAGGATTGTCATAAGCCTGTTCGGTTACATACTTTTCATCGGGACGCTTGAGCAGGCTGAAAAGTTCCGAGCTGGCGCTGGCCTCGACGAGCTCGATGAGATCTTCAATCCAGACTGGCTGACTGAAGCGCACGGACAATGTGACGATCCCGCGCTGGTTATGCGCCCCGCGGCTGCTGATGGCTTTGGAGCAAGGGCAGAGTGTGGTAACGGGAACCTCCACCGTGACAATGAAATCCACTTTCTCACGTTCGGCATTCACCTCGAAAACGACCCCGTAATCGAGCAATCCCTCGGCTCCGGTAACTGGGGCCTTTTTTGACCGGAAGTATGGGAACCGAAATTCAGCGTGAGCGCTTTCCGCGTTGAGTTTTTTCATCAATGCCAGCGGCATTCCCGCGATTCCCGCTACAGTGAGCACATGTCCGTGAGCATGGAGGACTTCCACGAAACGGCTCATGTGCGTTCCCTTGTAGTGATGAGGTAAATCCACGGCCAGCGAGACGGTGGCCACTGTGCTCTGCTCTGCGTGGTCCCGGTCACGAATTTGCAACGGGAACCGCAAGTTTTTCACCCCCACCCGGTCGATGGCGATGCCGCGAGCATCACGCTGGTTTTGGGTGTCGTGCAGCATGGGGTGCTTGATTGAGGGGATCTGGCGGATTTCTGTCTGGAAAAAAAAACGCTCCAGCCCGGAGACTGGAACGTTTTGGAAAGCATGTTCATGCCATCGGGACGGCGACTACTTCATGAGATTGACTGCGCGGGCACGCTTGATCTCACGAGTTATTTTCCGATGCATCCAGGCAGAAACACCAGTAACACGGCGAGGAAGAATTTTCCCGGTCTCCGTGGTAAATTTGACCAAAATCTCAGGATTTTTGTAGGTAATTTTTTCTGCGGGCAGATCAAGACGGCGACGTGGCAACTTGCGGTTGGCCTTGCGGAAATTGATGAGGCGTTGTTTGGTTTTTGGTTCCATGATGGCAAAGTTTTATGCTGGAGATCAGCGGATTTCACGGTGCAGGGTGCGCCGGTTGAGGAAGGGGTTGAACTTGATTTTCTCCAGACGGTTGGGCGTGAGGATACTCTTCTTGTTGCGCGTGGTGACGTAGCGCGACGGCGGCTTGCCTTCGCCGCGGGCTACGGTGCATTCAATAGTGACAATTTCTCGGGCCATAGTTTTGGAGGGGTGATAAAGTGGGTTACTCTTTCATGAAGTCAAGCGAGGATTCTGCAGGCGGGGCTTTGGTGGTCTCCTCCTCTTCACCCTCTTCGTCTTCAGATTCGCCATCTTCATTAAGGTTGAAGACGGATCGGGTGGGCAACCGCATGTAACCGCCACCGCGCTGATTGCTTTCAATCTGCTCTTGGGCTTCGCGCGTGTAGCGGGCAAATGGCAGAGCATCAAGCCGCTCTTCGTTGATTTTGTGCCCGGTCATTTCGCAATAGCCGTAGGTCCGGCTGTCGATGCGCTTGAGAGCCTCCTGAATTTCATAAAGCGCGTCCTGCTCCTTGCTCAACAAGCTGAGGGCAAAGTCGCGGTCATAGGCATCGCTGCCCGCATCGCCCATGTGCATTCCGCCTGCCGAGGCCTCGCTGCCCTCAGGACGATTGCGCAGACTGTCCTTGGCTACACCTTCCATGATGTCAGCCAAATGGCTGCGCAACTCGACAAGGCGCTGCTTCTGCCTCTTGAGGAAAATCGCGCCCAATGGCGGCTTTTTGCCCATTTCGAAGACCGGAATGTCTTCCACATTCACGCCGCGGATCGGCTTGGGCAATGGAATGGGCGCGGGAGTCTTGCTTTTTACTGGGCTGCTCTTGACTGCTGCCGCCTTCGTGGAAACGACTGGTTTCGCTGGAACGGCTTTCTTGGCTGCTGGTTTTTTTGCTACGACGACAATTTTTTTTGCTTTGATAGTTTTAGATTTGGTTGCAGACGCTTTTTTGACAGGAGCTGGCTTCTTGGCCACAGGCTTCTTGGCGACTGGTTTTTTGGTTGCGGATTTTTTGACAGCGGTCTTCTTGCCGACAGGCTTCTTAAGCTTTTTGGGAGCGGCCTTACTCTTCGGGGCAGGCTTGGATTTCACCGATGCCTTGGCAGCAGGTTTTTTGCTTTTGGCTGCCTTGGGGGCTGGTTTTGAAGACTTTTTATTCGGTTTTGAGGCCATAATGAGAGATGACTTGGATGTTTGGAAAACCGTATGAATTGATGAATATTTGCCCAGTGTAGAGCCGAAAAATGAGCACGGATGCTAGTCGCTGGTGGAATTTGCGCAACAACAAAGATGCAGAAGCGCGAGAAGCGGAACCGCCAAACGCTATTTCTTCAGCGCTTCACAGACAGTCTTCGCAATAAGCTTCGCCCCGTCGTCATTCGGATGCACGCGGTCGGGAAAAAGCTCCGGCTTGCCGTCCAGCGCAGCATAAAGGTCAATGATTGACAGCTTCATCTCCTCTGCCGTTTGTTTTATCAACGGAATGATTTCATTTTTAACGATTTCGTCTCGGATGCCGAAGTTACCCTGAGCGATGACTGGAACCGGGTAGCAGAGAAATACTTTAGCCTTGGGATTTGCTTTCAGGAATGCCTCCACGAGCGATTTCATCGAGGCGGCAAAGCCATCCTTTTTCGCCCAATTTTGCGGCTTACTGTCGTTGGTGCCGAGCTTGATGACCACGATATCTGGAATAAACGCGACCGAATCAGTGTATGATTTCTGCTTTTTATAGGGCTTGTCGCCGTTGTCGAGCATGGTCGAGCCGCTGTTGCCGAAATTCTTCACATCATAGGACTCTCCGAGAAGTTCGCTGAGCTGCGCCGGATAGCGATTCTTGGGATCTTTTACTCCGGCACCTTCGGTGATGCTGTCACCCACGCAGGCGACTTTTATTTTATCCGCAGAGAATGACAGGCCCGCCGTGGCGAGAGTGAGCAGAGTGGCAAGCAGAATGCGTTTCATGGAATGGGTTGGTGTGAATTTAGCGCCTATATTGTCTGCACCAATATGGGCGTCAACCGTCACCTCAAATGTTCACTCCAGATCAATCGCCCTAATCGCTTTCTTCAGAAAAGCAATTCTGGCATCAATTGCGGGATTTATTGCATCCGGCTTTTGCGCCGACTTGATGCTTTCGGCGCCTCTGAGTTCCTGGACTAGCCATCCGCGAACCATGGTGTAGTGCGCGGTCTTGTGACCCAATTCAGTAACGGCATCGAGCGAGCCTGGGGCCTCTGGATTGGCAATGGCTTTTTGGATGGCGAGAATCGCCCGTCCGATCTCGCGATCATCCTTGTCGTCCGCCGGACAAGCCTGCGATGCAAAAAAAGACACGAGGAGTATTAGAAGCTGGAAGGATCTCATGAACTTGTTCTTCTGCACTGCGGTCATACCCCTCAAAAATTTTATTCATCCATGCGATCCGCCATGGCTTTCAATTTGTCCAGCGACAGCGCGACCCAGGCGGCGAGACCCGGCTCTTCCGATTCACATGCGCCGGTCATGTTCAGCCTCCGCGCCTGATGCTTCTCGATAAAAGTCAGCAGCTTTTCCGAAACCGCGAGAATGCCGCGATGCAAATGAAGACAGGGCTTCTTCAACTTCCGGGCACAGGTGATCGTCTTCTTGGCCGCGCCCACCGTCTGGGCGGCGAGCGTGAAAACCACCGTCGCGTCTGAATCCCGCACATTCCATTCCGTGCGCTCGGCGTGCTCGTCAGAAGGAGTTTCCCGCAATTGGTATTTGCCATCCAGAGGGCCATCTGGAGTGACGCGTCCCTGCGGACACCAGCCTCCGTGAGGAATGCTGTGGGTGATGGCCCAGTCCAAGGCGGCGCGGTCGGCCCCTGTCTGACCACCGCTGATGATGACAATTTGAAGCGGCATGATTTCTATCCTCGACGAGAAAGTTGTAACATGCCACATCAAAGTCAGGCATTGCCAATATGTCAATCAATCCGTCTCCGGCCTCGGGTCGCGCCCGAGCAGTTCGCGCAAGGCGTCCTTGGGCGATTTGGCCTTGTAGAGCACCGCATGAACCTCGTCGAGCAACGGCGTGCGGACTCCGGCCTTGCGCGCGCAATGCCAGAGGCTCTCGGTATTCGGCACACCCTCGGCCACCATCCGTGTGCTGGCGATGATGTCCGGCAAGCTCAATCCCTCGCCGAGAAGCCGGCCCACGCGATTGTTCCGGCTGTGCTCGGAGTAACAAGTCGCCACCAAATCCCCCACCCCGCTCAATCCATAAAAAGTCTCTAGCCCGCCACCGCGCGCCACGCCCAGCCGCACCATCTCCGCCAGACCGCGCGTGACCAACGCGGCGATGGCGTTGTCGCCCAAGTTCAATCCACGCGCGATGCCCGCAGCGATGGCGTAAGGATTTTTCATCGCGCCCGCCCACTCCACGCCTGTGATGTCATCCGTCGTGTAACAGCGGAACCACGGCAAGGTGAACCCATTTTGCAATCGCACCGCGAGATCGTGATCCGCGCACGCCACCACTGCTGCCGACGGCATTCTCTGCGCAATCTCCTCCGAGTGATTCGGCCCTGACAAGGCGGCCAGCGGATGACCGGGAAAAATCTCCGCGAGAATCTCCGACATTCGTTTGCCGGTTTCCAATTCAACGCCCTTCGTGCAGCTCAGCAACACTTCATCGCCGCGCAGCACACCCGCATTTTTCAAGCCCTGCGCCACGCTGCGCAGCGCCTTGGACGGCGTGACAAAGACCACCAACTCCGCCGACTCCAATTTTGTAAATTCATGCACGGGCAGAACCCGTTCATGGAGCATCAAGCCCGGAAGATAGCGTTCATTGCACCGGCTCTGCGCCAAGCCGCGCATCAGCGCTTCATCCCGACCCCAGAACGAAACGCGCAGTCCGCGCTCCGCCAGCATCGCCGCCAGCGCGGTGCCCCAACTTCCTGCTCCGAGAACGATGGCTTGCTTCATGATTTCTTTTTCTCAAAACGGTTTTCTGTTCCCTTGAGCATCCGCGCAATGTTGGAACGATGCCGCACCACCACCAGCACTCCCATCACGATACCCAGCCCTAGCAGCACCAAGTTCCATGTGCCTTGAAACGTCATCACCAAGGCCATCGCGATGGGCAACGCCACCGCCGAGGCGATGGACGCCATGGCCACCATACGAGAAGTAAAATAAACCACGAGCCACACCGCGAAACTGATCAGCAGCGAAAACGGCGCCAGACCGATCAAGGCTCCCGCCGAAGTCGCCACCCCTTTGCCGCCTTTGAACCCCAGCCAGAAAGTGAACATGTGCCCCAGCACGCACGCGGCAGCGCAGCATACCGCGATGACTGTCGCCGCGCCCGGACTTGCGCCTTGATGATTCATCCACCATTCCGCGAAAGCCACCGGCACCAGCCCCTTGAGCATATCGAGAATGAAGACCGGGATGCCAATGCCCTTGCCCAGCACGCGGATCACATTCGTCGCACCAATGTTTCCGCTCCCATGCTGGCGGATGTCCATGCCCTTCATCAAGCCCGCCCAATATCCGAACGGCAGCGAGCCGCAGAGATAGGCGAAGGCGATCAGCAAGATCGCGGATAATGTGTTGAACATGCGCCTATGCAGACACACGCGCGCGGCGCGGGCAAGGTGAATTTGCGATGATGCTCATCGTGCAATATTTAAAATGAAGTTCATCCACCCATGAATTGAACCTTGCCAAAATCCCAACAATCAAGGAAAGTAATCAGCATGAACAGCACTCAGAAGCAAGCACTGGAGAAGCTGAGGCAAACGCGCTTAAGCTCGCCACGAGTTACCTCCGCGCAAGCTTACGCGCAGATGGATCGACTGCTGGCAGCGCAGAAGAGCAGAAGAGCAGAAGAGCAGTGGGTCAACCTCCAAGAGTGGGCTGCTCAAGAGAGCCTGATCCTTCCACCGGATTAAATCGCGACGCAGCGAAAATAGCCCAGCACTTTAGTGTTGGGTAACGTATCGCGATAATCCAAAAGTCCCGTGAGGGACGGCAGACCTGTCTGTCGTCCCTCACGGGACTTTTTCATTAACTACATCTGCACCAGTGCTTAGTTAAAAGCACATTTATTTCACGTTCATCTTCAACTTGTCAAGCGCCTACTTTTTCATGAGTTTTTGTGTTGTTAGAATTTACACGTTTAATATACTTTTGTTCAATGTCAGCGACAAAGCGCCTGCCAAAGTGGTGCTTAAGAACTGGCCAGTGTGCCGCGATTTCCGGTGTATTCATCCAATCCTTGAATAGCTCCTTCCAGCCGGAATACGAGTCGCTATCTTTATCTGTTTCCAAATCGTGTGTTGTCCAGACATCTTCCATGAGTTGAAATATCATCGCACACAACGCTAGCTCCTTACCGAGAGAGATTGCTTCACCTTCCGAAATCGTGGCAACTCTGTTCTTGTAGATTCCGACGTTAATGTGGTTTAAGCACTCAGTGGATAGTAGTATTTCCTGAATCTTGATGTAGCGGGAAGTGCATGTAACAAAGCGATCTTTATAGGCAAGCTTGTTTTGAATCCTGTTCTGACGGAGTTGAAAGATTAAACTGATCATCGCAACGATGATTGTGAGGTCAGAAACGATTCCAGTGACTTTGTCGAGATTATATAGGTCAAACATAGGAGGGCACTTGTGATAAGCCTATATCTAATTATATAATTAGCATAATTGAAACCACAGAATGTTTTGTGCTGTAGCGCGTGGAGGCTTTGTTAAAGTTTTCCAAACACTAGCGGAACTCATAACAGTCTCTGAGGCTCCGGCAAGGAATTTCTCAAGAAGACTAGAAAGAAATGTATCAAATTTAAAATTGCTGTCTTGCAGCACACTTTTTTTGCAACTCACTCCTGGGCATTCAGCCTAGTTGGGTTTCGGCATCCTCGACATCTTCACCCTCAATTTTCTGCCCAATAGAAAGTTTCATGAACTTTGGCTGGCGACCGGAGCGGGCGCAGAAGTCAGCATAGGTGATGACTTCAAAGGTGCGATCGAGATGCTCCACGACGGCGGTGAGGGATTCCACCCAGTCGCCGGAATTGAGATAACAAATGGCACCGATGCCGGCGAGCCACTTGTGATTGGTGGTGACGTGATCGAAGCCGTCGCCGTGAACGATGAGGTAACGCCCGTGCGGTGATTCGTGGATATGGTCTTCCACGATGCTGAGGTTGTCGAAACTCATGGGCAGGAAGCGCGAGAGCACGTCGTCGTGGTTGCCG
>JAYVQB010000508.1:0-3715 GCA_043757085.1 Verrucomicrobiota bacterium | reverse complement strand
TGGCAGACGATCACTTCATCGCGCGTCGCGTGGGTGACCTCGCCGGATTGCGCAAGATGAGCCAAGACGATCCCGCTGCGCTGGTCACGCTCGCCTTGACCAGTCACAACAAATCTCTATCACTCGACCAGCTTGAGCAATTGCTCACTCCTTACGTCATCAGTGCAGCCGATTACAAATCATGGTGGTCTGCCGCCAAGCGCGCCATCAAGAGCCACCGTCACATCGTCGTTCCGGTGAAGCGCACGGAAACCTTGGTTCTCCGCGACTCCGAAACCAAAGCTGCCGATACCATGATCGCCTCCCTGATCGCGGCGCGTGATATGAAGAGCAAGCTCAATGCCCTGGCTGCTCTGCGCAAAGACCTTGATCTTTTCGAGAACGCACCGGTCGAGCTGTTGCTGCCCTTGGAGCACATCAATGACACTGTGCGCAAGGCATGGAAACTCCATCTCAAAGAAGCGCTACAACTCCTGCTCGCCCGTGATGAAATGGTCGAATCCGTTCCGGGCGCGACGCTTCCCGCCAATTCCATCACCCTTGTGGAAATCCTGCGTGATGCCCGCCCTTCACTTGCAACCGCTGTGAACGGATTGCCCGTCTCCATGCTCGGCCGAGTTTATCAGGCGTTCCCCGCGGCTTTCCCCGATCGTATGTGGGTTCCTGAAGCACTCGATCATCTCACGAAAACCGGTGGCCGCGCCGTTTCCGAACTTGCCGCTTTGCTGGATGCCAATGACGAGCTGGATGTGTTGGCAGAATATCTCAAGAAAGCTGTGCGCAACCGCCGTCTCAGCACCGACTTGCTCATTTGGGTCTGCCGCGAACGCGCAGGCATGGCGATCAGCGTGTTCGATCTCGATCTCGGAAATGCGATCATTGACGTGCTTCTCAATGACCACATGGCGGGAGGGCCGAAGCGAGTTGGCCGACTGCACGACGCCTTTGCTGATGATGCCGGTCTCGTTGGAGAAATGGCCGCCGATGCCGATGAAGACGAGCTTCGTCTCTTTGCCCGTCGCGTTCTCTCCACCCCCGTTTTTGATGAACTCACGCGCCGGTCGATCATGGGGCGTATCATCAAGACCCGCCCTGAGATGCAGCAACTCATGGAAGAAGGAAGTTCCGCCCAAGACAATGCGCTCATCGTTTCTTGGGATAGCCTTGAACGTCGCAAACTCGATCTCGAAGAACTTGTCAAAAACAAAATTCCGCAGAACAAAAAGGACATCCAAATCGCCCGCGAATACGGCGACTTGCGCGAGAACTTTGAATACAAGAGCGCGCGTCAGCAGCAGGCCGTTCTTCTGCGTATGCAGTCCAAATACGAACGCGAACTCCGCAACGCCCGTGGCACCGATTTCGCTGGCACACCTACCGAGAGTGTCGGCATCGGAACCATTGTGGACTTTGATGACGTTCAGACCGGCGCACGCGAGACCTACACGATTCTCGGAGCTTGGGACAGCGATGTTGAAAAACGCATCCTCTCCTATCTGTCCGCCGTCGCCAAAGTTCTCATCGGCAAATCAGTCGGCGAAGAAGCTGATCTTCCCACCGAAGACTCCAACGTCATCCGCAAGGTGCGAGTCGCAGCCATCCGCCCCTTCAAAGTCTAAAGCGGGCGACCGTGAGCGAGGCCGTGGTCAAGCTTGCGCGGCGCGATGCACGCGCTACGCTCGGCGTTCACCTTTCCCAGCCTGATGAGCGACAATAAAAAAGACAAAGAAGCCCCGAATCCCTATAAAGATTCGCTGCACCTCCCGGTCACAGATTTCCCCATGCGCGCCAGCCTCACGGAGCGCGAGCCGGAGCGCTTGAAAAAATGGGAGGCAGCGGGCCTCTACAAACGCATTCAGGAAAAGAGCAAAGGATCGAAAAAATTTGTGCTGCACGACGGCCCGCCCTTTGCCAATGGCGATGTCCACATGGGCACCGCGCTCAACAAAATTCTCAAAGATCTCGTGGTGAAGTCCAAGACCATGCTCGGCTATCACGCGCCATTTGTGCCGGGCTGGGATTGTCACGGCTTGCCCATTGAGTTCCGCGTCGTCAAGGAGAGCACCGGCTTGAGTCCTGTCGAAGTGCGAAAAAAATCCGAGGAATACGCTCGCAAATACATCGACATCCAACGCAACAGCTTCAAGCGCCTCGGCGTCTTCGGCGACTGGGAGAAGCCCTATCTCACGCTCGATCCCGCATATGAAGCGGATATCATCCGCACCTTCGCAAAATTCGTGGAGCAAGACCTCATCTATCGCATGAAGCGCCCCGTCTTGTGGAGTTTCGGCGCTGGCACCGCGCTCGCGGAAGCGGAGGTCGAGTATAAAGACAAAGTATCGCCAGCGGTTTATGTGAGTTTTAAGCTTGTGGCTTCTGCACCGGGCGAAACGCCCGTTGCTACACACAGGCCGCAGGCCTATGCCACATCGTTGCTCGACGCCTCCCTCGTCATCTGGACCACGACCCCGTGGACGCTCCCCGCAAATCTCGCCATCGCGCTCCATCCCGACTTTGATTATGTCGTCGGTGAATTCACCAATTCAGAAAGCGACTCCGATGTCTATGTCATCGCGAAGCCGCTCATTGCGGAGTTTGAAAACAAAACCGGCTACAAGCTCGCCAACGAACTCGCAGTGCTGAAAGGCAAAGAGTTCGCCGGACTCGAAGCCCAGCATCCGTTCCTACCGCGCACCTCAAAGGTCATCAATACCCTCTTTGTCACCGCCGACACCGGCACTGGCGCAGTTCATATCGCACCCGGTCATGGCGCGGACGACTATCAAGCCGGACGCGAGCACGGACTCGACATTCTCTCGCCGGTCGATGACAAGGGTCACTACACCTCAGAAGTAGGCTTGCCAGAATTCGTCGGCAAGCATGTCTTCCAGAGCAACAAGGGCATCATCGAGCTTCTCAAATCCAAGGGCGCACTCCTCGGTCACGAAGACATCACGCATCAGTATCCGCATTGCTGGCGTTCGAAAACGCCGATCATTTTCCGCGCCGTCGAACAATTTTTCATCAATGTAGAAAAGTTGCGCGCGAGGGCGCTCGCAGAAATCGACAAAGTTACCTGGCTGCCCGCGTGGGGCCGCAACCGCATCTACGGCACCGTCGAGTCGCGACCCGACTGGTGCATCAGCCGCCAGCGCACCTGGGGCGTGCCGCTCCCTGTTTTTTACAAAGCCGACGGCAGCGTGATTCTCGATGCCGCCATCGCGCGGAAAGTCGCGGACATTGTGGAGAAGCTCGGAACGAATTCGTGGTTTGAAAAAAACGATGCTGAATGGGCGCAGATGCTCGGCCTGCCCGCCGACACCAAGCGCGGCGTGGATACGCTCGATGTCTGGATCGACTCCGGTTGCAGTCACGTCGCGGTTTTGGATCGTCATCCGGAACTCGGCGGCGCACCTGCCGACATGTATCTGGAAGCAACCGATCAGCATCGCGGCTGGTTCCAGAGTTCGCTCATGGTCAGCATCGCCGCACGCGGTGCCGCTCCCTACAAGACCGTCATCACCCATGGTTTCGTGGTCGATACCAGTGGCAATAAAGTTTCCAAATCCGATCAGGGCACGAACAAGAACGCCAAGCCCATGACGGCTGATCATTACTACAACAAATACGGCGCCGACTTGGTGCGCCTGTGGGTCAGCAGCGTGGATTATCAAAATGAAGTTCCGTTCAGCGAAGAACTCTTTGAGCAAGCCAC